>DATCYD010000082.1:0-12957 GCA_036570465.1 Anseongella sp. | reverse complement strand
CATTACCGTATTCCCGGAAGCGCCTGTAATACTGAAGCTTCCCCATTCCCCGGCCACCTGGACCATATCACCATTTTTATCAGGAAGCTGGCCCTCATACGTTCCGTCAGAGAAAACATAGCGGTTGGGGATAATATAGGCGTTCACAAAAGCCTTCAGTTCATCCCCGCTAAGTAGTTCAGGATGCAAGCCTGCCGCCGTAATGGCATCATTGGTCGGAGCCAGCACCGTATATGAAAAGAAACCTGTGAGGTTCAGCTCAGCACCCAGGCCAGCCCGTCCGCAAGCGTTCACGAATACAGACAGCTCCGGGTCCTGGCGCATCAGCGAATAAACGCTCAGCGCAGTATCCAGCTTATCCATCGGTGTCAGAAAGCCATCGATCTCGTAAATGGCTCCATTGCTTCGTTCCCAGGTAGGTGTTGTCGAAACCAACGAAACCGAATTGCCGGTATAATCATAGATCTTCCCGTCTTCATAATAAAGATAGCCGAATTCAGTAGCATAATACTTCCTTCTGAATCCATCCTCAAGACGAACATCTTCGTTGATGATCCCGGTCCGGCACTGCATGTAGCGATATTCCAGTTCTTCCGGGGTCATATCCTGGGCCAGCGGAGTACCCCAAAGTTCATCAGACTGCAACAGAACAGTCTTGGGCGCATGCTGGTACCGTAAAATATCTGTCAATCCTTCTTCCAGATTAGTATTCTCGAACATCCAGTACCACTGGCTATATTCCCTGAATTTCATATAAACCCCGCCCTGAACACTATGCATCTCCGGCGATTCTACCACCTTGTTCACTTTATAAATGACACTGTTACTGGCAGGTACTGACCCTGTAATGGCCGTTTCTACATCAAAGATCGACTGAGGATGACCAACAATGGGGCGCCACAACGGATCATAACGAACCAGGTCACTTTTAAACCAGAAATCACTGATAATGGTAGAGCGCAACAATGAATTCATTACTCTTTTAGGAAGTGAATCGATCGTATTAAAGAGAAGTTCTTCCATATATGGCTCGAAATAAGAAAGGATGGCCTCATCCGTGGGGACCAACAAAGTAGACCGCACATCTTCATCCGCCAGGTTTCGCCCAAACGAATAGCCTTTATATAACGTGGTATCCACCCATCCGTATTCATCCTTCTCACCAAGCGTATATTGAACATGCTTTTCCACCCAATGACTGTAAATGCTCGTTTCCGGATCATTCATCAGAGCGATATCCGTCCGCGGCAGCACCGGAAGCGGATCTTCCAGTACATGGATCACCCCGTTATTGGCATCAATGTCCCGATCGGTTTCCGATATCCGCGCCGATTCCACCATTAGTCCGCTTTCTCCGGAGGCGGGGAATAACCCATTGTAGTCTGGCTGCTGGCGTATAAAGAAAGATGGCACAAAGATGCGGATGTTCTTTCCGGGTATCTTGTCGCTGGCCCGTGTCTTAAAAATAGTAGCACGCGTTTGGTCCAGTTCTGAATTCGCGTTCAGATACCTTTTCTCCAGATCATATGCATAATACATCCCGTTAATGAAATGATAATTCACAAACTTCTCCAACTGTTCTTTCGGCACCTCATTCAGGCTTTGATAACCCGCCTTCTGAACAAAGGCTTGCACGTGCTCGTCGGTAGGAGCCAGGCAAGTGTAAATGGCTGCCTCCCCGAGTGTTTCCCTCAGTCCCAGTGTGTCAATCATTCTCACAAAAGCGGAAAAGCGGCCGTCCTTTTCAAGCACTCCAATAATATTATCATCCAGCTGAGCGGACGGATAATAATGCTCGTCGAACTTCTTCGAACACGAGGCCACCACCACAGCAAGCAGTAACCAACTGCAAAGCGCCAACCAATGTCTCCTTTTTTTCATGTGTTATCTGGTTTGTACATTCTTTTTTCACTTCCCTTCCAGCAACGAACTCAGACTGATCTTTTGGAAAACCAGATCAGCCTGGCTGCTCTCGTAAAGGATACCGATATAATCCTCTCCAACCGAAGTCAGACAGGAATACCCCCTGCCTCTTCCTTCGTCCAGCAGCAGCTGATTTTGCTCCTGCCAGGTTTTGCCGTTGTCAAGGCTTAATTTGATTGTAAGATTTTCCCTGAATTTTTTGGAATCAGGATTAGAAAACAACAGTACAGACTGCCGGCGACCATTCTTTTCAAATTCGTGCCGGTAAAGACTGGCCATGCATGTAGGTTCAGGAAGCGCGTTAAACGAAGTAGAATGCGCTTGCCAGGTTTGCCCCATATCTGTTGAAACCGCAATCCCCCGACCATTGTCATCTCCCATATTCCCCCTATTGACACCAGCACGCATATTCAACATCAGAGAGCCGTCGTCAAGCTGCACCACGGCGCACTCAGTTGTAGAAACACGTACCGCTTCAGTAGCAGGATTACTGGTTTTCCAGGTCTTCCCTCCATCAGTACTGTAAGTAATATTGGAAAAACCCTTGCCCTTTTCATTTCTTCCCTGAGACGGAAACACCAACGTTCCATCTTCAAGCGTAATGCCCGCACCCGGAGCCGGAGCCAGCAGCCACCACGAAGCAGGCTTGATCATACGGGTCAGATTCTGCGGCTTGCTCCATGTTTTTCCATCATCGGTACTCCTGACGATCATAAACTGCGACGTCTGCTTCACATCGAAGCCAGGCTGAGAAGCCTTGTTTCGCCATTGATGATTCCAGTCATCACTCTGTTCATTCAACCCTTCGACCCAATTTCCTTCCGTATCCAGTACGCCGTACATCCAGAGTCCGGCAATATAGATGGCATCAGAATTTTGGTCCACCAGGATACAAGCATCCGATACTCCGTTGAACTTTTCAGGCAAACCACCCCATTCGCCCATATCCATAGGAATCCGGATAGGTTCCCAACTATTGCCACCGTCTGTACTCCGGTGCAGTCCAATGTCTATATCACCTTGAAGATCGCGACCCGTATCACGTCTTGCATCAAAAACGGCCAGTAGCGTACCGCTATTCGTGGTAGCCAAACCAGGTATCCGTGAAGTATGAATATTATCTTGTTTGTGAAGCCGCACAGCGGCGCCCATCCGCATTGTTTGCGGGAGTTGCGGATCGTCTGTTTCAGTTGTTCCAGGACGAACCGTCCGTCCGTCCAGCACCATTCCCAGGCAGGAAGCCCCTAACATGTGCGTAAGATCGGCTGAAGCGGCCAGTTCAAACGAAACCCAAAACGTGTGTGTCCCCCTGTTAAGCAACAGTTTCCCCGGGACCTTATTCTTCTTACCGGCACGGGAAATACCTCCGAATAGAGTTACCAGCTCATCATCCGTGTTCAGCCGGTAGGCAGACGCGTCATTCCGTTGGTCATAATAAATCCGGATGGCTTTGATATCCCGAAGGTTGGTCGTACCACTGGTCCCAATAAGAACTTCCGATAAGTCAACCGGTGTTTCATCATTTAGAGATACCCGGATGCGAAGGACGGGATTATCCGTCTTAAATTTCAGGACAGGTACCTGGAACCACTCCTGAACAACCTGTACAGGAACATTGTCCATGCCGGCAGCCTGCACTGGGCGGCCAACAAAGATTCCGGATAACCCAAAAAGCAAAAGCAAGAAAAAATGCTTCGTAAAAAATTTCCTCATATTGCTCTCTTTCTCATTCCAAAATTTATGCTCATCACTGCCGGTAACCTTACACTATTTACAGGTACTGCAGCTGGAAGTCCAAAATGGCTACAACCCCTTTAAAGGATATAACTCTCTGACAATGTGCACAATATGGTTCATAATTCGGTCAATCAGGTTCGGTCTAATAGTTCTAATGTAGAACATAAATGCTAATTTAGAACATTGTCTTAATAAAAGCAAATCTGCATGCGCTTTTTTTGATTATTAACAGTTTCCACCTTGTGGGGTTTCTAGTTTCATTGCTGTTGATCCGCAACACCTCAGGGTCGCTGCGCGACGGCTTAATGAAGCTCATTACAGCAACACAGCCCTGTTACATATCACCTAAAGCCCTTCTAGAAACCAGAAACGTTGTGTCAGCAGAATTTCTAATATCTGCCGATTCTTTTTGGGCCGGTGTCTATGGAGGAGACAGTGGCGTCGAAGCTTTTCTGCATAAGGTCTAGTTTAATTTGTAAGTAGCGGGGGTCGTCCCAAAGGTTTTCGAATTCATTGGGGTCTTTTTCCAGGTCGAAGAGTTCTCCTTTTTCATGGCCGTGGTAATTTACCAGTTTGTATTGTTTGGTGCGGATCATGGTAGCGCTACTCAACCGGTGGTTATCGCGGCGTTTTAAGGTTTCGTAGAATTCACCCCGCACAAAGGAGCGGAACTGGTCCGGGTCTGCTTCTCCGGTCAAAATGGGGAGCAGACTTCTTCCCTGCATGTGGTTTGGAACTGGTTCTCCGGAAATTTCAAGTAGTGTGGGGGCGATATCGATCAGAGATACCAAGGCATTGCTTTGCAGTCCTTGTTCGATACGGCCGGGCCACCAGAATATCAGCGGTACCCGGACCAGTCCTTCGTAGAACCGGCATCCTTTGTTGACCAGTCCGTGATCGCCTAACATGTCTCCGTGATCAGAAGTAAAAACAATGAGGGTGTTATCCAATTGCCCTGAACGATCCAGGTAGTCCAGGAGGCGACCGATATTAGCGTCAATTTGTTCCACTTCCGCCCAGTAGAGGGCTTGTCTCATCCTGGCGTTGATGCTGTCGGGGTGCCTGGGTTCCGACTGGAACATGACATTGTTGAATACGGCTTTCTGCTCCAGGTCCGATTCCCTGAAAACGGGACCTGGTAAGGATTCGATGTCGAAACGATCGATGTAAGATTTTGGCGGATCATTGGGGCCGTGCGGATCATAGATATTCAGACTCATCAGCCAGGGACCTTTCCGTTCCTGTCCGATGAAACGAATGGCTTCGTCGGTACACCAGGTTGTCTGATCAAGGGCTACCTGCTTTTCAGATGGAAGCTTAGCAATATCTTTATAGTGATATCCTTGCTTTTTCAACCATTTCACATAATCATTTTCATCACCACCCTGGTGAGGGGCGTGGCTGTAGGAGAAAAACCGGTATCCGTCATCTTCCGGTCTTATTTCAGGGGTGTGCATCTGGGCAGTGGAAAGGTGGAGTTTTCCTACCAGTCCGCAGTCATAGCCTGCATCTTTCAGCAGTTTGGTTATCAGCGGCGCTGTTTCCGGCCAGCGCTCGGCGCCGTTTTTGGTAGCATGCAGGGTCGAAGGGTACATTCCGGTAAGAAAGCTGGCGCGACTGGGGGTGCAGATTGGGGAGGTGCAATGGGCATAGTTAAAGGCTACGCCTTCCTGAACCAGTTTGTCCAGGTTGGGCGTTTGGATGTATTCGTTTCCCAATGCATGGATGGTGTTCCATCGCTGCTGATCGGTGCATATCCACAGGATATTAGGGCGGTCCTGCATTTGCTGGGTTTGCAAAGCTGTTTCGCTGGCTTTCAATCCGGAAAGCAGTGATGTTACGAAAAAGATAGCCGGTACCAGTAAAAGGTTCTGTCGCCAACGGTTGATATAAAGTTTCATAGCTTGCTATTTAACGGAAGACTCCCCGGGAAGTGCTCCTTTCCAGCCTCGGGCTAACAAGTCGCTCAATTTGTCAATGGTGCTGTTGTATTTTGATTCTCCGGCCAGGTTTTTAGTTTCCATCTGGTCGGTTTGGTGATCATACAATTCTCTGGCTTGTACCTCACCGGTCTGGAAATCCTGCCATTCGGTATAGCGATATCGGTCTGTCCGAACCGAATAGCCCATGACTTCCGGCTTGCCCTTGTAAAACCAGGGACGGGGAAACTGGCTAAAGGCTCCCTTTTTCCATGGACGGTCGGGGTCTTTCAGAACGGGGACGAGGCTGGTTCCTTCCAATCCTTGTGGTACACCAATACCGGCCAGGTCTGCCAGTGTAGGATATAAATCGACCAGCTCGGCCAGGGCGTCGGTCTGCTGATCATTTTTAGATATACCTGGAGCGGAAATGATCAGGGGTACCCGGGTGTCCAGTTCAAAATTCGTGGTTTTGGACCAAAGGTTATGCTCTCCCAGATGATAACCATGATCGCTCCAAAGTACGACTATGGTGTTGGAAGCTAGTCCCAACGCATTCAGTTCATCCAGCAGGCGCCCGATTTGCGCGTCTATATAACTGGTACCTGCATAGTATCCCTGGAGTAGCCGGTGGATCGTGGCTTCGTCCAGGGGCCCTTGATCCGGAATATCGGCATATCCTCTCAGTTCTGTGGAAGGATGCATGGCAATCGCAGGCACACCGGCCGGGGCTTCCGGATTTGCGGGCTGGGGAAGTTTCTTGTCATCATACAGTGCCCAGTACTTTTCCGGAGCGCTGAATGGCAAATGTGGCCGGCGAAAGCCAACAGCCAGGAAGAATGGTTTGTCACTGATCTCCCGAAGTACTCGCAGCGCCGCGTTTCCTACCATGCCATCTACATAAGCGCTGTCGGGAACGTCCATCCGTTCGGTGGCCGAGCCTTTCCAACCTCCCTTCCGATGCAGATTACTATCCAGGAGGTATTTCGGACCTGCATTTCCGGTCACAGCCAGCGTCTCAGGCGCAGACCAGGAAATTGAATCCTGAGCGGCAGCCGGATCATGATAGATCTTGCCTACACAACGGGTATGGTAACCGTGTTGCTTGAAGTATTGGGGCAGGGTAATCACATCTGGTAGTGCTTTTCGGAAATGGGTACTTAAATTCCAAACCTTTGTGGCGTCCGGACGACGGCCGGTCATGACGGAAGCTCGTGATGGGTTGCAAACTGCTTGCTGGCAATAAGCGCGGTTGAATAACATGCCGCTGGCGGCCAGCCGGTCTATGTTTGGTGTCACGGCCGCCGGATCTCCATACGCGCTTAAACGCGGTCGAAGATCATCCACGGCTATAAAAAGCACGTTCGGCCGGGATATCTGGTTTTCTTCGGTGGAATTTAGTGCGGAGTCTTTTGAACGGGCCCCGCCACAGGAGGCAAGGAGGCCGGCGACAACCACATAAAGAAGCCATCGTCCAGCTTGTTTCGTTGTCTCTTGTAACTTTCTCATTTCTTTTTCTTTTTCCCAGGTTTTTTCATGTCAGGAGCAACTGATGCTTCCTGGCTGGGCAGCCATTGTTGCATATCCACCATAACCGGACTGTTTGATGGGTCTCCGGCCACATTATGCCATTCGTTCGGGTCCTGTTCACGATCATACAGCTCTTCCGTACCATCAGCATAGTGAATGTACCGCCATTTGCCTTTCCGGACGGCGTGATTTCCTTTTCCGTATGTCATGACTGCGGGCTGTTCCCGGGGAGCGGCGGGGTCTTTCAGCAAAGACACCAGGCTTTGCCCGTCCAGATCTTCACGGGGTGAAAGTCCGCATAATTCCAGAAGTGTGGGATAAATATCCACCAGACTTACCGGCTGTGAACAGATGGAACCAGGACGGGTGATACCCGGCGCCACAATAATAAAGGGAACGTGGGTAGTTTTTTCCCAGAGGGCGAATTTCTCCCAGTGCTGTTTCTCTCCGAGGTGATAACCATGGTCGGACCAAAGGACAATAATGGTATTATCAGCGTAAGGACTGCTTTCCAGGGCATCCAGGATTTTGCCTACCTGGGCATCAGCGTAGGTAGCTGAAGCCTGGTAAGCCCGGACCGCTTCCCGCCAGGTACCCGGTTCTTCCTTGTCATACTTCATCATGCCGTCAAAGAACCACCGCGTTTTTTCCCACAGTGCCATCCCTCCGGCAGGAATATCGTCCAAATCGTCTGCAAGAACTTCCGGCATGCGGACCTGCTCCGCAGGATAGCGCTCAAAAAATTCAGCCGGAGCAAAGAATGGCATATGTGGCCGGAAAATACCGGCTGCCAGGAAGAAAGGTTTCTGGTAGGTCCCGGATAATTTGCCGGACACGTAACGAACCGTTCGGGCATCCACATGCAAACTATCTACTCCGGGCCAAATTCCCCAGTCCGTATTCGGGGACCCATATTCTTTCAGGTCATTTAATTTTTTCACAGGCATGGGCGCATCAGGTGGCCAGGGCATTTGCTGAAAGTCATCAAAAGCCGTAGAATCGTGGAAGGCGCCGTTTAAGTGATGATGGAATATCTTTCCGGCGCCTTCTGTCCGGTAACCATTCTGTTTGAAATAATGTGGTAGCGTTATTTCTCCAGGCATTGCAGTCTTCCAGTCTGTGGCGTTATTATACACGCCACTGGTTGAGGGCATTTTTCCGGTCAGTACCGCTGTCCGGGAAGGATTGCAAGAGGGTGAGGCGCAATAGGCCTGGGTAAAGAGCATTCCTTTGCCCGCCAATCGTTCCAGATTGGGCGTTTCAATAGGTGCATTGCTATCCAAAAGCCTGATCCAGTCGTTCATATCGTCCAGGGAAATGAACAGTACGTTCATGGGCTGATCCCCGGCCTTCTCCTGAGGTTGTTTCCCGCTGATGCAAGAAGTTAGTAAAAGCAGTATCGCGTATCCGGTTAATCGCATATTCAGATATGGTTAGTTATCACAAATATACAACTTGTTTACATGATCTACATATAAACATGGAAAAAACACCAATCCACCGGGAACGCGGTTCGCTACAGATTTATTTCAGCCGGTCGAAATGGGGTTTAAGGTGTTCCTTCATGGCCTTGCGGAAGTCTTCAGGGGTCCCTGTCTTGAGAATACTAACCAGATCGCCGTGGGTCACTTTACCCACTTCAGCTTTCCCGTTTGTTTTTATTTCGTCGGCAACCACGAACTCGAATACAGGCAAAAGCATGTTCTGAAATCGCATAAAGGTATCATTACCTGTCATGCGGTAAAGTTTTCCATGAAAGGCAATTTCGTATTTTAGCCGGAATGGTTGCTGCTTTTTATTGACCTCGTGCTCTACAATATCTTCCAGTTCTACGATATCCTTGTCAGTTTTCCGTAGGTAAAGAATATCAGCCAGGCCCATCTCCAGCACCAGGCGCAGCTCGAAAATATCCCGCAGGGTGTCCTGGTCAAGTATCAGGGGATCCAACACGCGTTCAAAGGCTCCCAACACATCCGGATTGGCCAGGATCATGCCTCGTTTCTTCCTGGATTCAATCATGCCCAGCATCCGGAGCCTGCTGAGAGCTTCCCGCACCACATTCCGGCTCACACCCAGCGCCGTGGCCAACTCTGTCTCCTTCGGAAGCGAGTCACCGGGTTTAAAGGACTTCCTTTTCAGGTATTCCCTCAAATGCAACTCCACGACATCCGCCATCGTTTTAGTGGTTACCCGCTGAAGGTCTTTGCTCAGATCGTTATCGGACATGGTCCATGTAATTTATAATAAAAGAATGTCAAATATGGCTATTTTTCCTGAACTGCAAAAAACGACCACGATAGATCAGCTTATCTTGCTCAGCGGTAAGAGGCTGTTTTTTCATCAAACTTACAACATAACCCACCAGAAAGGTGATGGTAGCGGTAACTGCGCTATACCACATGTAAGCCAGGTCGGTAAGGGTGGCCAGAGGCAAAACTACCAGGAAGCCGGCCAGCCAGCCAATAAGTGCTCCGCGCGAGGTTGCTTTCTTACTTAGCATCCCCAGCAGAAAGAGCCCTACCAGGCCGCCGCCAAAGAAATTGATCGTTGCCATCGCTGCTTCGAGGACATTTCCGAACAACCCGCCAAAGCAAGCCATCAGGGTAGCAACAAGCCCAAATCCAAAGGTTACCAGACGGGCCATCCGGACAGTGGGTTCCCGGCCACCCAGCCGCTGGTAAAAATCAGACAGGGTAACCGTCGTCAGGGAGTTTAAAACTGAGCTGATGGTGGACATGGCAGCCGCGAATAATCCCGCCAGCAGAAAACCGCGAACACCCACAGGGAGCTCGTCCACTAAAAATCTGACAAATACCTGGTTCCCTTCAATATTGGCGTCACCTGTTTGCTCATAAAAAGCGAAAATGGCCACCCCTTCGAAAAAGATCAGAAAACCAAGCGCCGTCGCTGCCAATAATGAGCAAACCAGTGCCAGAATAGAGCGTTTCAGGGTACTGGTAGTCAGGAAACGCTGCAATTCCGCCTGATCGGTCCCAAACTGGGAAATCATTAAAAATGTCCCTCCAATAAGACCGTTCCAAATGGTGTACGTATCGGTAAGGCTCAGGGAAGTATTAAAATAATGAAATTTTTCATGTTCCCTTCCTACCAGCAACACCGTATCCATTCCACCTTCTACTCCTGAGACAGCGATGAAGATTACTGCAATGATGCCGCCAAGAAGAATAAACAACTGCAGTGTATCGGTCCAGATTACTGACTTGATGCCGCCAAGCAACGTGTACAGAGCGGTCACAATGCCGGTTAACAGGACAATGTAAACAATGTCTATCCCTGTAATAACCTCGATAATCAGCGCAGGCGCATAGATGGCGATAGCCAGGTAGCAGCATTTAAAAATAACGAATATACCACTGGCAATCAGCCGGATGGCCAGGTTGAAACGCTTTTCCAAGTATTCATAGATCGAATACAATTGCAGGTTGTAGAAAAACGGAAGGATGATCACGCAGATGACCAGGGCCGCAATCGGTAAACCAAGCCGGTATTGCAGAAAAGAAAAATCACTGGTAAATCCCAGTCCTACTCCGCCAATATATGCAATGGCGCTTACAATGGTGGCCATCCCTGAAAAGGCGGCCGCCCACCAGGGAATATTCCGGCTGCCCAGAAAATAATCCTTCAGGGATTTCTGTGATTTGCTGAAAAAACTCCCGATCATAAAAATGATCAGGAAATAAACGACTAAAAAAATATAGTCTAATGACTCCATGGCGTTATCCCTTTTATGCCTTCAACACCAGATGAATGGTCAGGTTCGCAGTAGCGGGATTACCTCCGGCATCGCTTCCACCTTCCACGAGCCCCTTCAGCCGCAGCCAGCCTCCAAAATGGCGTACCCGCACAAAGTAAAGACCCGTTTCCTCCATGGGAGAGAAGGCGATTCCTTCATCCACCCAATTCACGCCATCGGGCGATATCTGCACACGGGCCTGCACGATGGGGTCCTTTCCCTGTAGTTTCTCAATGGTTAGAAAAAAAATAGCCTCCCCCGCCCAGGCCCCCTCCATGGGGTGCGTGTCAAAACTTTCTGTGAAATCTCTCCGTTGTTCGACCGTGCTGGTTATAGACTGTCTCATATGTTTTTCAACTGTGCTAAATTTATCCTGTAAAAACTATTCCATAGAAACGACCACTGAATCGACGAACAAAAATGCCCGCCGGTCAGTATCTGTTTCCACCCAGATAACCGGGTTAAGCAACCCTTCGATGCGGGCATAAGGCGCAGATCCTCCAGGAGAAAGCCCCCGAAGATCAAAAACCCTATCCCTGGATTGAAATTCCACATATTCTTTTTTCTCCGTATCGTACAGCAACCGCACATAAATCCAGTTGATCTTATCGTCACTTTCATTATAGCAGAGTTCCTGTTTGCCATCGGGAACGAACCGGAATCCATCGGTACTACCATCTTCATGTCGCCGTCCATACCAAATGGGGTCAATCCCACGCTTACACCAGTCGCCGCTGGTCCCATACGCCCATTCCTCATCGGTCACATCGGCAGCATTCATGTACTGCCATTGCTTTTTCATTTCACCGTTCACGGAGTTAAGGTAGCGAAGCCCTACGAAATTTCGCGAACGATCGTCCTGCATATCAAAACAAATCCCAAACGCGCGGATATCCTTTTCGCTCAATCCCCATCGATCCTGCTCAGGCGTATAGGCATACCAGGCTTCCATCTGAACCAGTCCCGGTTTCCGATGGGTTGTCATCCGTTTTATCGCATGACTGATGCTTCCCGGGGCAGGCGGCTGCAGGTACTGATTGGCTACCGGCCGGGTGGCCAGCTTCAGCGAATAGGTCCCGTCCATAGACCCATGTGTACCCGGAAACCTGAACGTGGCGCTGCTAAGCATCACAGGGCCCCACTGCGTTTTTTCCACAATGCTGTTTCGCACCCCGAAATTCTCCCGTGTGTAATTGGGCATCAGATTCAGCCACCCGCACGCTCCCCGGTCAAAATCGTCGTAAGTAAGGATGTGCTTCAAAGGACTGAATCTCGCCAGCCCCCGATCATATGTGAGTATTCTTTCCATTCTTTATCGCTTGTTTTTCATTGTTCCTAACCGGATTATTCAATTACCCAGTAGCTTCCATAGAGCTCCAGATCACTGGCAAACATATAGTCGCTTTCTCCCCAGGTCTCCAGCACTTTAATCCGAATATAACGTACATCGGGACTGTCTTCCGGGAATGTAAAAAGTTCACCCTGTTGCGCATAGTCTATATCGTCTGAGTTCTTTTTCCCTTTTGGCAAACCCGAAGGCTTAACTGATTCACAAGACAGTAGTTGGGTCCATCCATCATAACTACCATTGTCAGCGGGCTCGCTGCTTCCCCATATTTCCCATTTACGCAAGTTACCGCTGTTAAACAGTAAACTCTGTTGATCAAATGCTCCGCGCTGCCACATGACTAAACGGTTAAGCTTTGCTGTAACCCCTAGATCAAACTGAAAATGATGGGGTATGCCAGATCCGTTGTTGGTACGATACCACGCGCCTTCCGCAACAGATCCTTCTTTTACTCCACTCCATAAATTAGCAAGGGTATTACCCTGATAAGAAGCTGCTTCTGCATCGCCGGGAAGTGGAAACTCCAGAAACTTCTCACTGTCCAACTCTTCATTGACTTTGTGTGTCAAAGCAGGTTCCACAATAGAAAACTCCGTATAGAATGTGTCGATGGAAAGAGTATCGGGCAAATAAAGTGTTCGATAGCTAAATGTCGTTCCCATATTGAAGCCAACGGGCACCGTTACACTGTCTTCGGACTTTATAAACACTGTCCTTGTGTCGCCGCTTTGTGCAATATACCGAAA
>DATCYD010000081.1:0-4177 GCA_036570465.1 Anseongella sp. | reverse complement strand
GAACCAGGTACCAACTGATAATAAAACGGGGTGTAGTAGCGATTAACATCAAAAAATGAATATCGGCTCGTGCTTCCCATCGCAGAAAGAGAAAGCCCTTCGGTTAAAAAGTCTAAGCGCTGCTTGATCTCAATCGTTGCGCTCATGGTTGCCCGTGAATAGTCCTTATATCCTTTTACCATCTCTGCATATGGGTTCAGGTAGTCACCTCCCTCGTAGTTTCCAAATAAGGTATGTTCCACATGGTCATGTTCCTCGTCCTTCGGGTAATAAGCTGGAAAAAGTACAGGATTGGTCCGCATCACATTATTATAAACTCCTGATCCGCCATCAATTGGTCCTGTATAATCGTCAAATATTCCGCTCAATCTTACTATGACTTCGCTGGTAGGCGTAATATGAATATTTGTATTTGACCTCAACTGATAGGTTTTCAGATCTATATTGTTGTTAAAGTTATTATTCCCATCCACTTTCAGCATGCCGTTATCCTGGGTAAAGGAACCCGCCACATAGTATTGGGCTACTTTTCCTCCGCCGCTGATATTCAGATGGGCTCGCTGATTAAATGTGTAATCCTTCAGTAGTGTCTCCTGCCAGTTGGTACTTGGGTAAACCACTGAATTCGATCCGGGTATCGTATTGGCGATTTTGTCACGCGAATAAGGACGCACACCCAATGGATCCCGGGTCGCAACCGATTCGTTGTGCAATAACATATAGGTAATGGGATCGGCCAGTTCAATATTTTTCGTGGGAGCCGACATCGAATTCTCAACTCTGAAACTAATATTAGCCTTCCCTTCTCTTCCTTCCTTCGTTTTTACTATAATTACTCCATTTGCCCCCCGGGCGCCGTATAATGCCGTTGCAGTAGCATCTTTCATGATTGAAAAGCTTTCAATGTCATCCGTTGTCAGCCGGGCAAACTCTTCTCTGGATACCTCCAGGTTATCAATGAGTATTAAAGGATCCACTTTGTAACCGAACGTATTGACTCCACGGATAAAGAAATCGGCATTATCGGCGCCAGGCTCTCCGCTCCGCTGGTAGGCAACAATTCCTGAAACCCGTCCTGCCAACGCAGTTGTGAGATTACTGGAGGGTACTCTCAACTCTCCCGGCCGAACAGTCGTCACCGCCCCCACCACTTCTTGCCTCTTCTGAGAGCCGAAGGCAACCACAACGACGTCGTCCAGCTGAGAAGAAGAAAGTTGCAGGGTCACGTTTACTACTTCCTGACCGTTTACCTGGATTTCTTGTTCCTGGAAACCAATCAGGGTAATCACTAATACCGCGCTTGATGGGACATCCAGAATATAGCGCCCGTTCAGGTCAGTGCTGGTACCAATGTTGGCCAGGCCTTTCACCGATACCGAGACACCCGGGAGGGCCATGCCGGTTGTGTCGGTAACAATGCCGCTGACGGTCTGCTGGGCGTACGACCGGGAAAAGCCGGTCAGTAGCAGACAGCAACTCAACAGCAACAGCTGAAGAACCAGTGTAATTTTCCGTTCCATATTATATTTGGTTAGTTAGTTTTCTTTATTTGTTCTGTAACTCCGTCGTATCCTTCTTGGCGGATATATCATTTAGTGTGCGGTCCAGGCCCCTTCCACCGGTCTTCAGGATCATTTCATCCCGCACTTTCTGCAGGGGAGTGGTGCATGAAGCCGGATTTTCCCTGAAAGGGACATTTTCCAGTAAATTATATACCGAAATGATGGACCAACGCGGGTTGTCTGACAGATTCGCCGCGGAGGTGTGCAATAAATTAGAATGAAAAAAAAGTGCGTCTCCGGGCTGCATCTCACAATACACACGTTCCTGCACCTCCAGACAAGCGGCTACGCGTTCCGGATCGGCCCCTACCTGTTCGCCGGTCAGTCCGTGGGTAACCCGTCCCATCCGATGTGACCCCTTAATTACCTGAAGGCAGCCATTTTCCTTGCTTGCTGGCGTAAGGGCAACGTAAACACTGAGCATATCGGGAAACAGGAAACCGTTATTATACCAGTAACCATAATCCTGGTGCCATTCCCAGGCGCCGCCTATGCGCGGCTCTTTTTGCATAACCTTGGAATGAAAATGGGCAACGGGACCGCCTAACAGTGTTTCTACAGTATTGACCATGCGATCGCAGCGGGAAAGCATGCCATAAACGTCATCGCCGGGTGCGTACCACATCGCCAACTTGGTCCGGTTACCTTGCTTATCGAGCAAATCGTAACTGTTTTGCTGAATGGCATCACCTTCCAGCGATGTTTTGTAGATCAGCCGGATTTCTTCTTCTGAAAAAAGTGAACGGGCAAAAATGTAACCGTCTTTATGAAATTGAGTTTTCATAATTATATGAGTTATTTAAGTTCCAATTGAAATGGGATCGTTCTCAATGAGTCACCCTTGGCAGAGGTTCCCTCCACGCGGTATTCGAACGATGATTTAGTATCGTCAACCGGAATGCTGAATTCGTAGGGGTAAGTTTTATCTTCCAGCCGCTTCCAGTCACCGTTTTTCTTTCCATCTTCATCCCTGTTATTCGTCCTGTAAAAGAGAGTTGCCTGGCTTAACTCACTTTCAGTAGCCTGAAGCCAGATATAGGCATTGGTCAGCGAAGCGCCCATGGAAATGATCATTCCTGTAACCTGGCCAAGCGGCGTATCGTCAATGGAGTAGCTGCTTTCCGGCAGAGGTGGGGCTTCGTCCAGGACATTGTCCTGGAATTGGGTCTGTATTGCAAGGTCATCGATCGATAATGCTGTGATCCCTCCACCGCTTAATGAGAGAGTTATTTCGCCGTTCACCATGGTTCCCGGTACCGGATTGCCATTATCTTTCCGGATTTGCAGTTGATATGTTTTTCCCCACGCAAAGGGAACCACATCCGGATTCAAAGTCAATTTAATGGTTTGCGGATCGGCGCTTTGATTCATTACGGCCAGGTACAGCTTTCCATTGCCATAACCGGCCAGGTAATTGCCCTGAATATTTGAAAGAGTCATCAAGTCTCGTGGTAACCACAAGCGGACGTTTTCTTCATCGTAAAAATGTCCGGGACGATCGCCATATACCTTACTTTGCAAATAGGCATATCCCTGGGCATACTGTGGAGGAAAATCAATTGCTCCATCCGAACGCACAAAGCCATCTGATACCAGAAAATCCATCAGTAAGGCAATCTGGGGCCAGATATGGTTATAGTAGATATTGTTATAGGTAATATCATAGAGTGATTTCAAGGGATAGTCCGGCCGGCTGTAGATCGTTGTATATTCGCCCATGATGCTATAGCCAGGGAAATTGGCATAGCGTCCAACCACAGCAGAACGGGCTATATCGTGGAAAAACTCTTCGCCTGAATAGTGGGCCAACCGCAACAAATATGCTGCAAAATGGCTTAAAAACACGGCCCGGTTGGCCGTAAAGGTAGTTGAGGCTTCCGAAAGCAGTCCTGTTTGAGAAACCCGCCAGGCTGGCACCAGTTGCTCGGGTGCATCCATGGGACGCACATCCGGATTATGCCGGTTTTGATGTGCATAAGTACCCACTTTACCGCCTTCGTTCACAAGGATATTTCCTGACGAGGGAGTCGGCTGCATCCAGATATATTCCACGAATAATTCAGCGCCCCGTTCCGCCGCCTTTAGGTAGCGTTCATTTCTGGTTTCTTCGTATAGTTCCAGGAGATCAATCCATTTTGGAGAAAAATCTGTCCAAAACTGTCCTCCCTGAGGAATATGTACATCGCTGAAATCGGTTTGCGGCGTATTAATTCTCTCCTCAATATAGGCGTCTGCCCCACTCATGGCTGAGTCAAGGTATGCTTGTTTGCCGCTTGAGCGGTAGAGTGCCAGGGAACTTTGCCAGCTCGTACCTTCACTGACCATGTTCAGGTTGAGAACTCGTGGTTTACCATATAGCTCATTTACGTAATGATTCAGTACCGCCGTACGCTTTTGCGAAAAATCAAAAAGAGCGGCCAGTTCGGAGACTTCTGCGGCTGGTCCTTTCAGGAAATGGGAAGGGCTTTGGTGGGTAGCCGAGGTGTTCATTGAAAAAAGGTATTTTTCTCTTGAAAGCAGGTACTCCATCATCGGCAATGCCCGCCGCTGATAAACCTGGGGATCATCAGTTATCAGTGCCACTGACAGGGGGTGAAGAGCCGAAACAAGTTTCA
>DATCYD010000080.1:0-4050 GCA_036570465.1 Anseongella sp. | reverse complement strand
AAAACGCGCTTTTTCGTATGTAGTATCAGCTGGAATCGAATTGGGAAGATAACCTCCTGCAAACGCGGAGGCAGCTTCTTTATCGCTTCATTGACCGATCTTTCCCGGGATCTGGTTTGCTCCGATTCAATAGCCGTCATTTCGGCGGAAGGAGATTCTCCGGGTAGTATATAACCTAAGTTATCCTGGAGACTCTCTTCTCTTGCGATGTCCTTTGCTCTTTGAAATAAAAACCGGCGAAAGGCGATGAACAGATAGCTGTGCAGGTGGCGGATTTCTCCGAGTTTTGCCTTCCGGTCCCATAAATAAATAAAGAAATCCTGCAAGGAATCCTTCACGAGTTCTTCTTCGTGTATCAGCGTTAATCCATATTTAAACAATATGCTGCTTGTATTGATCGAAGAGAAAAGCGAAAGCAGCCCTGTCTTCCTGTACTATTAGCCGCCAGATTTCCGCATCCTTTTTCTTCCTGAACTGTTTAAAATCACGCACCAATGTAGTTCTGTAGACCCCCCATTTTTCCGACAAGTCTAAATTAAAAAAATTACGCACACTTCTTTTCTCTTTGAATTTTAATAGGGACACATCGCTCCTTTCCTGCAACTATTTATCGGGTAATGAATAAGCAACATAGGCATCGCTTGACTGGCCTCCCCATTTTGAGCCGCCGCAGGCAATGACTATATATTATTTATTGCCAGCTTTATATACCGCCGGTGTAGCAACTCCAGGCGCCGGAAGATCGGTTTCAAATAAGATTTTTCCGTTATTTTTATTGATAGCCCGAAACTTGCCGTCAGCAGTGGCCACTACAAAAATCAATCCTCCTGCTGTAACGACGGGCCCTCCGTAATTTTCCCGACCTGTGACGGGAATGCCCTTTTTACTTAGTTCTTCATATTCACCGAAAGGTATTTTCCATACCAACTCGCCTGTATTTAGATTGATGGCACTTAACGTTCCCCATGGGGGAGCAATTGCCGGATATCCGTCTTTGGTCAAAAATTTGTTATATCCCGTAAAGCCGTATTGAGGAGCAGAGATAGGTATTTCTTTAGGCATTTTATCTGATTCTAACAAATATTCATCTTCCTTTTTTGATTCAATATTCAGAATATACGCTCCTAACGCAACCTTTTCTTCTTTTGAAATTTGCGGAAAGCCGGGCATCATTCTCCTGCCCGTTGAAACCAGGTCTTGAAATTCGTCAAGGCTATATTTTTGCCCCACTCCAATAAGAGAAGGATTATCGCCTGTACCCATTCGGTCAGGGCCATGGCAGCCCATACAATACTTGGTATATAAAATCTCCCCCGCTTGAAAATTAGTTGTTACCTGTTTAGGTTCTGGTTTCCTTTTCACCAACTTAAGTACCCATGCCATCTCGTTGGCATTCACGTACAAAATATTAGTTTGAGGATCAATAGCTGCTCCTCCCCATTCCCCCCGCCATCGTACCCGGGAAAAACAATAGTTCCCTGTATTGTTGGTGGTGTAAATATGCCTTTGTAGTTCAGCGAATCAAACCTTTGTTGTAATTGATGGTGTATTGAATCTCCAAGCAACGAATTCAGGTCATTTCTCGTTAAATGGTGACGGACGAAAGGTTTCGGTAATTTTGGAAATGGTTGCGTCGGACTTAGTTTTTCGCCAATTACTGCTCCTTCTACCGAAACAGTCCGTTCTTCAATAGGGAATAATGGCTTTCCTGTTTCTCTGTCAAATACAAAGATCAACCCCATTTTTGACGTTTGAACAGCAGCATCTACTTTTCTTCCATGATGCTTAAGGGTGACAAGTGAAGGCGGGGCAGGCAAATCCATGTCCCATACATCATGATGAACTGTCTGAAAATGCCATTTTAACGCTCCGGTCTCGGCGTCTAAAGCTACCAGGGAATTGCCGAATAACCCATCACCCAACCTGTTTCCTCCATAAAAGTCATTGGTAGGATTTCCGACAGGCGCATATAAGATACCCCTTTTTTCATCCAAACTAAATCCGGCCCAGCTATTGGTTGATCCCATGTGTTTGTAAGCCTCTCTATCTTCCCAGGTTTCATACCCTTTTTCTCCGGGATATGGAATTGTGTGAAATATCCACTTTTGATTGCCCGTCCTCACTTCAAAAGCCCGGATATGCCCCGGCGTACTCTCCCCGACCAACCCGCTTACAAAAAACAAGTTGTCATAGACCATTACCGGTGAGGTAGGCGCTACAAATAATTTATCGGGATCCCGGCCAAGGCCTTCAACTAAGTTTATCCCACCGTTCTCTCCAAAAGATCTCTCATTTGGTATAGTTGAGGAGCATTCCAGCTGGAACGGAAGCGATCGGGTTTATAGTATCCGGCTAACTTTTATGCAGAATGACTCTAAAATACAGGCTTCTATAAATAAGGGTGACAAACATGCTGGTCAATGAAAAATAACACCGAATCCCGCCTGCTGTCAGGCGATCTGTCGCTGGTTGGGAACCGGAATATTGCCTCCACTCTGGGCCGATGCGACCGTACAGCCTGTCCACAGCAATGAGGTTATTTGTAATATCCACCTGTATCCGATCCCGAATGACCTCATTTCTTCCTTTTTGCGGCGGATCCGCCTTCTAGCGGCTGAGAATATCGAGAGCATCTTTATCTCCATACGATCTTATCAGGGATACAAGCTTCGCTTTTAGGCGTACAGCGATTTTTTCATAGCCCTTCTCGCCGAAAACGTTATGCATTTCGTGCGGATCCTTTTCAAGATCGTACAATTCCCAGGAATTCACCTTGTCGTAAAAGCGGATGAGCTTATACCGCCTGGTCTGCATGCCGAAATGGGGTGAAACGGCATGCTCCCCGTTCTCATAGTAATGGTAGTACATGGCATCGCGTCCCCGCGCCTTTTTATGGGTAAGTAGCGGCAGTAGGGACATTCCCTGCATATCGTCTGGCACGGGCAAGCCGGCGGCATCCAGCAGGGTTGGCGCAATGTCCAGATTCATCACAAAATCATCTGATACGGTTCCCGGTTCCACCACTCCCGGATAACGCATCATCATAGGGGTCCGAAAGGATTCCTCGTACATGAAACGCTTGTCGAACCAGCCATGCTCTCCCATATAAAAGCCCTGGTCGGACATGTAAATGACAATGGTGTTCTCCGCGAGTCCGTGCTCTTCCAGATAGTCCAGCATGCGGCCGATGTTCCGGTCGAGAGAAGCGGCCGTGCTCAGGTAATCGCGCATGTAACGCTGGTACTTCCATTCAGTCAGGGCCTTTCCGTTCAGGTTGCGGGATTCCAGGTCCTCCTCGATGGGGTCATAATAGGCCTTGTACCTGGCCCGCTGGGCAGAGATCATGCGCAGTACGTTCCCGTCTTTGGTGTCTTCAGGATACATTTTCAGGTCATAGTCCATGCGCAGGGTATGGGCAATGGTCATGTCCTGCACCCTTGCCGCTTCCCGGTGCTGGTAATCGTCGTAGAAATTGGGCGGAAGCGGGAAGGTCACCTCGTCGAACATGCCCAGGTCCGCGGTATCCGGCATCCAGGTGCGATGAGTAGCCTTGTGCCCGATGATCAGGCAGAAGGGCTTGTCCCCTTCGCGTTGGTCCAGCCAGTTTTCAGCCGCGTCCTCGACTACGTTCGATACGTAACCGTCCACTCGTTTATGGCTGCCGTCCATCATCAGAAAATCCGGGTTGAAATAATGGCCCTGCCCCGGAAGGATCTGCCAGTAGTCGAATCCTTGGGGCTGATCTCCCAGGTGATACTTGCCGATCCAGGCAGTCTGATAGCCGCCCGCCTGCAGCCTCTTTGCGAAAGAGTCCTGCCCTGCATCAAAGTGCGAATGCGCGTTATCCTTGTAGCCGTTCAGGTGACTGTACTTGCCCGTCAGCAAGGTGGCCCTGCTGGGACCGCAAAGCGAATTGGTCACGTAAGCCTTCCTGAAAAGTACGCCTTCCCCGGCAATGCGGTCCATGTTCGGCGTTTGCATCAGGTTTCCTCCATACGCGCTGATCGCCTGGTAGGCATGGTCATCGGAGACGATCAGGACAATGTTCGG
>DATCYD010000079.1:0-4827 GCA_036570465.1 Anseongella sp. | reverse complement strand
CCTTCTGGTCGTTACTATTCCACATTTCAGGGGTCTTACGTCCACTGACAAACAGTACCAAACGCTTTTGTTCCCGGTAGCCACTCCCGTCTCTTTCGTAAATTCTGCCGAACTCATAAAGTTTCAGGTCACTGTTTCTGCGGTTCAGATTATAGGCAATTGCCTGCAATCCGTTAAAAATCAAGCTTTGACGCAATTGATCTAATTCCGCACTAAGGGGATTGAGAATTCCAACGCCTGCGGCGGGATCCAGCTCCGGGATCAGCGCTGAGTGAGCCGCGCTCCCCAGCGAGTTGGTCATGATCTCAAAGAAGCCTTTACTACTGAGCAGATCAGCAATCCCATGCCGCATGGCGGCCTCATCAGGTTTGCCTGAATAGAAAAGTGAAGCATTCACCTTGGTTGGCATCTCAATGTGATCGTAACCATAGATCCTCAGCACTTCCTCCACCACATCGATCTCGCGGGTAACCTCTACTCTGGCGGTAGGAACAGCCAGGGTCAGGATACCGGCATCTTCCCGCAAGACCTCTATTTCCAGATATTCCAGGATGGCACGTATTTCTTTATCAGGAATTTGCTTCCCGATGATCCGGCAGGCATTTTCCATTGAAAATTCCACCTTTGCCGGGTGTACCTTATTGGGATAATGATCGATCACGGCCGAAGCAATCTGCCCCCCCGCGATTTCGTTGATCAGCAGTGCGGCTCGCTTCAGGGCATAAATGGTAACATTCGGATCGGTTCCACGTTCAAATCGAAAAGACGCATCGGTTTTCAAGCCATGTCGCTTTGCCGTGCGCCTCACATTTACCGGGTTAAAGCAGGCCGACTCCAGAAAGATGGCACTGGTGTTCTCCCTGATGCCGGAGCCAATGCCACCAAATACCCCGGCTATACACATGGCGTCTGATGCGTCACAGATCATCAGATCTTCCGCGGAAAGTTTGCGTTCTATACCGTCCAGAGTCACAAAAGGGGTCCCCTCAGACAAGGTCTTTACGACCACCTTCCTGCCCTGTACGGCATCCAGGTCGAAGGCATGCAGGGGCTGTCCCGTTTCATGTAACACATAATTAGTGATATCGACAATATTATTGATGCATTTCACCCCGATTGCCTGAAGCCGTTCCTGCAACCAACGCGGCGATTCACCCACGACAATATCGCTGATAACCAGGCCGCTGTAACGGATACAAGCTATGGGATCATCCACCTGAACCGTTATTGTTTCGCCGGAGGTTTCCCGGAAAGCTTCCACGGAAGGCAGCTTCACCTTCTTCCGAAGCACAGCGGCAACATCCCTGGCTACACCAATATGGGAAGCGGCATCTGCCCGATTGGGTGTCAGCCCAATCTCAATCAGCCAATCTTCCTGCAAATCAAAATATTTTTTCAGCGGGGTACCTGGAACAGCATCTTCCGCCAGCTCCATGATCCCCTCGTGTGAAGGCCCCCATCCAATTTCGTCTTCAGCGCAGATCATGCCAAATGAGGCTTCACCTCTTATTTTGGACTTCTTTATTTGAAAAGGATCGCCCTCCAATGGGTAAAGCGTAGTGCCCACCAGGGCTACTGCCACTTTCTGGCCTTCGGCGACGTTGGCAGCGCCGCAAACGATCTGTAGTGGTTCCGCTTCTCCGATATTTACACGAGTAAGATTCAACCGGTCAGCATTGGGGTGCGGCCATTTGGCAAGCACCTCTCCTACAACCAGTCCTTCCAGCCCTCCCGGAACAACCTGTATTTTCTCCAATGATTCCACTTCCAGCCCGGTACCGGTAAGGAGCGTTGCCAGTTCACCGGGTGTTTTGTCAGTGGAGATATATTCTTTCAGCCAGTTATAGGAAATTTTCATGCTTCCGGATCAAACAATTTTTGCAGGCAAAGGTAAAAATTTTAGGGTTACCTTCGCAAGGCTAGTCCATTTCCCAGGTATTAAAGTATTCCCTCATCCGTAAAACTGTAATATCCTTTGTCCGAAACGATCACATGATCCAATACTGAAATATCCAGAACATCGCCGGCAAACACCAGTCTTTTTGTAAGTTCGATATCAGCAGTACTAGGCTTGGTATTCCCCGAAGGATGGTTGTGACTAAAAATAACCGAGGCAGCCCGGTGCTCCAGTGCAGACTTGAATATAATCCGCGGATCAGCAATCGTACCTGAAAGACCTCCCTGGCTGATTTTCTGATTACTGATGATGTGGTTGGCCCGGTTTAGCGATATCATCCAGAATTCCTCATGAACAAGATCCTGCATAAGCGGGAGCATGACCTTAAAGACATCGGAACTCGAAGCGATCCGCCTGGTTTTCCTGGTTTTTAAATTCAGCTCTTTCCGTCGCCGCCCAAGTTCCAGGGCGGCCACAATGCCGACGGCCTTGGCCGGACCAATGCCATGGAAGTGACATAGTTCGGTGACGCTGAGTTTGCTTAACTGATCAAGCATGTTCCCGCAACTTCCGAGAATCCGCCGGGCAAGCTCTACAGCGCTTTCCTGTTCGTTTCCGGATCCGAGGATGATAGCCAGCAATTCAGCTTCACTCAGCTGATGACGGCCATTTTTTACCAATTTTTCCCTGGGACGGTCGTTTTCAGCCCAGGCTTTAATGCTGATGCGTTTTTCAAAGGTTAACATAGTAGAAGAATTTTGCTCAATATACAAAAATTCCCTAAATTGGTGGATGTGAAATAAAAAAGAGCGATGCAACATTGCACCGCTCTTTTAAACGTATTTTTTTAGCTACCTGTTAAAGAGCATTTACATAACGTGCCAGCCGCGATTTTTTGTTTGCCGCGTTATTCTTGTGAATAACGTTTCGCTTTGCCAGCTTGTCGAGCATTGAGGAAACCAGCGGATAAAGTTCCCTGGCCTCTGCCTTGTCAGTCGTCGCCCGCAGTTTTCTCACAGCGTTGCGTGTGGTTTTGGCGTAATAGCGATTCCTGAGCCTTCTGGCGGAACTTTGCCTGATCCTCTTTAATGCAGATTTATGGTTTGCCATGTTCTATATTCTCTCTTTTTCTAAAAGGACTGCAAATATAGAGCTAATAATTTAAAAAGCAAAAGTTTATTAAACATGCAAAGACACAAACACCTACTACTGGCCGGCCTGCTGATCTGCACCCCCGCCGGTTCCACCAATTGGGGTTTCTATGCCCACCGGAAAATCAACAGGACAGCCGTATTTACCCTTCCTCCTCCCATGATCGTCTTCTACAAGCGAAACTTGGATTATATCACTTCCCATGCCGTCAACGCAGACAAACGCCGGTATGTCCTGGAAGATGAAGCCGCCAGGCATTATTTCGATGCAGAGAATTATGGACCTTTCTTTCCCGAAGGAACGCCCCCTGACTGGCAGGAAGCGGAACAACAATTTCCGGCCAGTCATTTTCAGGAACACGGGATTCTTCCCTGGCATATCATCCGCATGACTCATCGTCTGACAGATGCATTTCTCCGGCGCGATTCCGTCCGGATACTCCGCTACTCGGCCGATCTGGGCCACTACCTGGCCGATGCGCATGTACCCCTGCATACCACGGAAAATTACAACGGACAATTGAGTGATCAAACAGGCATTCACGCCTTCTGGGAAAGCCGTTTACCGGAATTGTTCGCCACAGGCTACGACCTTTTTACCGGAAAGGCACATTATATCCGCAATATTCCACAGGAAACATGGCGCATTGTCCGGGACAGCCATAAGCTGGTAGATTCCGTCCTTCGTATCGAAAAGGAACTGAGCAGGGAGTTTCCCGCCGATCGTAAATACACGGTTTTTCTAAAGAATAACCGTACAGTGAAAAACTATTCAGAGCATTATTCGGCCCTGTATCAGAAACGTCTGCAAGGGATGGTGGAACGCCGCCTGACCCAGGCGATCCTGGCTATTGGAAGTTTCTGGTTTACAGCATGGGTGAATGCCGGCCAACCGTCCCTTCAGAACCTGGAATACCGGGCGCTGAGCCCTGAAGAAAAACAACTGGAAGAAAAAACAAACGGTGACCCGGCAGGCCGGTCCATGCTGGGACGAAAAGAATAATTCTATTCGACATCTATACTTTTAACACATCGCTATGAAAAGATCATTGAATTTCCTGGGCGATTTCGTATCGCTGGTTTTCCCACAGGCCTGCCAGGCTTGTGGACGTTCCCTGCACCGGCAGGAACAGATTCTATGTACTTATTGCCGCCGGCACCTCCCCTATACCGGCTTTCATGACCACATCGATAACGATACGGCGAAACAATTCTGGGGACGTGTCGAGATAAAGGCTGCTGCGTCGTTCCTGTATTTCAAAAAAGGCGAACGGGTGCAGCGGCTGCTCCACCAACTCAAATACCGGAAACAAACCGGCGTCGGCCTTTATCTGGGAAAGCTTTACGGAAACAACCTGAAAGATCTTCCCGGATTTTTCGAAGCCGATGTGATCTGCCCGCTACCACTTCACCGGGACCGACTACGGAAACGGGGTTACAATCAAAGCGAATACTTTGCTTCAGGACTGGGAGGCGCCATGCATAAAACTGTAGATAGCAGTATGTTGGTCAGGGAACACGGAACAGGAAGCCAAACCGCCCGGTCACGGTACGAGCGCTTCCGAAACATGAATAAAGCATTCTCGGTAGCAAGTCCCCTGCAGCTCCGGGGGTTGCATGTACTATTGGTGGATGACGTAATTACAACCGGCGCGACGCTCACTGCCTGTGCCGCGTCAATCCTGCAAGTGGAAGGCACCAGCGTAAGCATCGCCACAATTGCCTATGCGCCATGAGACCAGATTATTACTGATATTGCCTCATTAATCGCTATAAAGC
>DATCYD010000078.1:0-15281 GCA_036570465.1 Anseongella sp. | reverse complement strand
ACAAATTTTGCCTTGCAAAAGAATTGCCAGGTGCTGTACATTTCAGATGTGGATAACCGGGCGGCCGATAAATGTGCTGCGAATGTGGAGAAGAATCAGGGAAAGCGGCCAAAGCTGGCACCGGATTTCCGGAAGGCATTGGAAGACAAGGATCTGGATGCGATGGCAATTGCGACACCGGATCATTGGCATGCGCCGGCGGCCATTCTGGCTTGTAAAGCCGGGAAACATGTGTACCTGGAGAAACCCAGCAGCCATAATCCGCATGAGGGGGAGCTGGTGATTGAAGCGGCCCGGAAATATAACCGGCAGGTGCAAATGGGGAACCAGCGTCGTTCCTGGCCCAATGTGGCGGAAGCAATCCGTGAGGTACATGAAGGTGTTATCGGAAGGGCGTATTTTGCAAAGGGTTGGTACACGAATAACCGGGCGTCTATTGGTACGGGTAAAAAAGCGGCGGTGCCCGACTGGCTGAATTATGATCTGTGGCAGGGACCTGCGCCGCGCCGTCCTTACCAGGATAATCTGATCCATTACAATTGGCATTGGTTCTGGCATTGGGGAACCGGAGAAGCGCTGAACAATGGGACGCATATGGTGGATTTGATGCGCTGGGCGCTCGATGTAACCTATCCTTCAAAAGTGACCTCGACCGGGGGGCGGTACCGGTATCAGGATGACTGGGAAACGCCGGATACGCAGGTGATCGGACTTGAATTTGACAATAATACAGCCATGACCTGGGAAGGACGAAGCTGTAATGGCCGGAAGGTAGAAGGAAGCAGTGTAGGGGTAGCAATTTATGGTGAAAAAGGAACCGTGATCATTGGCTCGGGAAACTCCTACCAGATTTATGATCTGGAGAACAAACTTGTGAAGGAGGTCAAAAATGATGTTATGGTAGATCCGCTGAATCGCAGCAATCCTTCCCAATTGCTGGACGCTTTTCATTTGCAGAACTTTTTTGACGGAATCCGGAAGGGCACGCCGCTGAAGGCGGAAATAACCGGCGGACATCAGAGTACGCTGCTGGTTCAACTTGGGAACATTGCCCAACGCACAGGCCGAACCCTTCATGTTGATGCATCCAACGGACATATCCTTAATACCGACGATGCGGTGATGAACCTTTGGTCCCGGGAATATGAGGCTGGTTGGGAACCAACGGTTTAACCCTGTGGCATAAACTGATACAGAACTTGATACTGTAAAATATGAAAACAAATGCCGGAGTTGATGCTGATTCGTTGAGTAAGAGGGATACGCGTATTTCGATTCTTATTATCGGATCGCTTTTCTTTTTGTTCGGTTTTTTGAGCTGGATTAACGCGATTCTGATTCCGTATTTCAAGATTGCCTGTGAGTTGAGCAATTTTGATTCGTACCTGGTGGCTTTCGCCTTTTATATCTCTTATTTCGTGATGTCGGTACCTTCTTCTTATTTGTTGAAGCGCTTGGGCTTTAAGAAAGGGATGATGGTAGGCTTTGTATCGATGGCGCTGGGGGCTTACATGTTTGTGCCGGCTGCTATGGGAAGGACATATGGCTTGTTCCTGTTTGGGTTATTCCTGATCGGTATTGGACTGGCGATCCTGCAGACTGCTGCCAATCCCTATATCACCATTCTGAAGCCGAAAGAACGGGCTGCCCAGCGGATTAGCATCATGGGTATCTGCAACAAGGGGGCAGGTATTCTTGCACCTATTTTATTTGCAGCAGCTATCTTGCGGCCTACCGATGAACAGCTTTTTAGCCAGCTGCACCTGATGAGCGAAACAGCGCGGAATGCGGCGCTGGATGAACTTATCAGGCGGGTGATTGTTCCGTATTCCGTCGTGGGGACTGTGCTGCTTGGCTGGGGAGCGTTGGTGAGGTATTCTCCGCTTCCGGAGATTAATACGGAACAGGAAAGCGGGGAAGTGGCAGCGGCGAATATGGATAAGAAGTCAATTTTCCAGTTCCCGTATCTGATCCTCGGGGCGGTGGCTATTTTTCTTCATGTGGGAACCCAGGTGATTGCAGTGGATACGATTATTCCTTATGCAGGTTCCATGGGCATTTCCCTGCTGGAAGCTAAAGTATTTCCGTCCTATACCCTATTCATTACTATTTGTGGCTATCTGACCGGCATTTTGCTGATTCCCAGATTTATCAATCAGTTGCATGCTCTGCGAATATGTACCCTGCTGGGACTGGTGTTTTCAGTAATGATCATTCTGGCCAGTGGTTGGGTACAGTTATTGGGACACACGACAGACCTCTCTATTTGGTTTGTGGTCCTGTTAGGTCTGCCCAATTCGTTGATATGGGCAGGAATATGGCCTCTTGCAATGGACGGACTGGGACGTTTTACCAAACTGGGTGCCTCAGTTCTGATCATGATGTTATGCGGAAACGCGATCATGCCGCTGGTGTATGGTCATTTTGCTGACTTGTTCGATGTGCGTACGGCGTACTGGGTGCTGGTTCCCTGTTACTTGTACCTGGTGTTTTATGCGTTTGCCGGATACAGGATCAAGCGCTGGACGCCCGGTGCTCCAGCTATGTAAGTAAAACAGGTTCGAATATGATGGAGACGGAAACACTGAAAATAATCAACGGTCGGATTGTAACTCCTTACCGGGTTATCCATGGCGGAACGCTGCTGATACGAAACGGCTTGATTGCGGCCATCAGCCGGCCGGGAGGGTTAGGCAACGCTGGTCATGAGGGTGTCCGCGGTAATGCCGGAGAGGATGAACCGGTGTCGGGCGTTGTGGGGTCAGGTGGCGCCGCTTCTGAAGGTGCTGTCATTGATGCGGGCGGAAATTTTGTGGCACCGGGTTTTATTGATATTCATGTGCATGGCGGCGGTGGACACGATTTTATGGACGGAACGGAAACGGCCTTTCTGAAAATTGCCGAGACCCATGCCCGTTACGGTACCACGGCGATGGTTCCTACGACGCTTACGAGTGAAAAGGAGGAATTACTGAATACCCTCTCGCTGTATGAACAGGCGAATGCAAAAAATCACCGGGGCGCTCAGTTTCTGGGCATCCATTTGGAGGGCCCCTATTTTGCCTTGAGTCAGCGGGGAGCGCAGGATCCGCGTTATATACGGGAGCCTGATCCTGCAGAATACCAGGAAATCATTGCCAGTTCAACTTCCATCAGGCGATGGAGCGCCGCCCCTGAGTTGAAAGGAGCGATGGCCTTTGGCCGGTATCTGCGGTCGAAAGGGATCTTAGCTGCGGTAGCTCATACCGATGCCATTTATGAAGATGTGGTAGAGGCGTTTGAAAACGGGTATTCCCTGGCCACGCATCTTTATTCCTGCATGTCTGGGGTAACCCGTCGAAATGCGTTTCGCTATGCGGGCGTGGTTGAAGCAGCCTATCTGATCGATGGAATGGATGCGGAAGTCATTGCAGATGGCATTCATCTTCCACAGCCCTTGCTGAAGCTGGCATATAAGATTAAAGGGCCGGACCGGATTGCCCTGATTACCGATTCCATGCGCGCTGCCGGCATGCCTCCCGGCGAAAGTATCCTGGGCTCCCTTCACGACGGACTGAAGGTGATCGTTGAGGATGGGGTGGCCAAATTGCCGGACCGCAGCGCATTTGCGGGAAGTGTTGCAACTGCAGACCGACTGGTCCGCAACATGATCAATCTTGCAGAGGTGCCGGTTGCGGAGGCGATACGAATGATCACCAGTACCCCGGCCAGGATCATGGGAGTGGAAGACCGGAAAGGCTCGTTGACGGAAGGTAAGGATGCCGATGTCGTCATCTTTGATGATCAGGTAAACGTTCAGAAAACCATCGTCAGAGGGAAAGTGATCTACGACCGGGACCGGGAGACCAATAACTAATGACCAGTGAGGGGAACCGATAAATGAGTGGTAACTGATGACTGCAAAAATTAAGCAAACCAAAGCGGGTAGATTAAACGTGCGGGAATATGAAAGCCGTGCTCTGATGGGAGTAGATGCTGCACGGCTGACTGCAGAAAAAATAAGATGGCTTCTGGGCGAAGGCGGAGAAGTGAATATGGTCTTCGCCGCTGCGCCGTCACAAGCCGAATTTCTGGTGGCGTTACGTGCCGAAAAGTCGGTAGAATGGTCGCGGGTGAATGCTTTTCACATGGATGAATACCTGGGTCTGCCAGACGCTGCTTCGCAGCGTTTTGGAAATTTTCTGAAAGAACGGATCTTTGATCATCTGCCGTTCTGTTCAGTACATTATATACAAGGGGGAGCCTCCGATCCTCTTGCTGAATGCGCCAGGTACGAAGCGCTTCTGAAAGAATTTCCGCCTCATGTGATTTGCATGGGCATTGGTGAGAATGGGCATATTGCTTTTAATGATCCGCATGTTGCCGATTTTAACGATAGCAAATGGGTAAAAATAGTGGACCTGGATGAGGCTTGCCGGCAGCAACAGGTGAACGACGACTGTTTCTGTGAGATCGGGCAGGTGCCCCGCCATGCGATCACACTTACCGTTCCGGCATTGATGTCTGCTCAAACGGCATTTTGCATGGTACCCGGCGCGAATAAGGCGATGGCTGTATTCAATACCTTTCAACAGCCGGTGAGTGAACCTTATCCTGCTACCATTTTACGTGAGCATCCCGACGCCACGTTGTTCCTTGACAGCGAAAGCGCACAGCTTTTGCCTGAATTGTTAAAATAGCATCATTTTTAGGTGATAAATCGGTAGATTTACAAGATAGATTGTCTGATATTTGTTAAATAGACACGTTTTTGTTTTTTTGCTGTAAAATAGATTACCATGTATAATGCGAGTGCCGGCCAGATTATTGGCCCCGGACTGTCAAAAGAAGGAACCCATACCTTCCAGGCGTACGATCCTGTCAGACAGGAAACACTCCCCGAAATATTTACCGATGCAACCCCGGATGAAGTCGGGAGGGCTGTGGAACTGGCAACGGCCGCCTTTAAAGTATTTGGGGATTTGTCCGGCAAGAAGCGGGCGAAATTTTTGCATGCAATTGCAGCTGCTGTGGATGCGCTGGGAGAAGAGCTGACGGCTGTTGCCCGGGAAGAAACCGGGCTTCCGGCGGCGCGTTTGACCGGTGAACGGGGAAGAACTGTGAATCAACTGAGGCTTTTTGCCCGTTTGCTGGAAGAAGGTTCCTGGACGAATGTTCGCATTGACACGGCCGATACAGCCCGGCAACAACCCGATCTTCGTCAGATCCAGATTCCCCTGGGGCCCGTGGGTGTATTTGGCGCCAGCAATTTCCCGCTTGCTTTTTCGGTGGCGGGAGGGGACACGGCATCGGCCCTTGCCGCTGGTTGCCCGGTGATTTTTAAAGCACATCCGGCGCATCCGCGGACTTCTTTCCTGGTAGGGAATGCCATACGCGAGGCTGCTGAGAACTGTGAAATGCCAGATGGTGTTTTTTCCCTGCTGCAGGGAAGTTCCAACGAGGTGGGAATGGCCCTGGTGAATCATCCGTTGATCACAGCGATTGGTTTTACGGGTTCATTCCAGGGGGGGAAGGCTTTATTTGACGCGGCCTGCCGCCGGGAGAAACCCATTCCTGTTTTTGCCGAAATGGGGAGTGTGAATCCGGTATTTTTGCTTCCAGGTGCGTTGAAAGAGAATGGAGAGGCCCTTGCAAGCGGCTTAAGCAGCTCTGTAACACTTGGGGTAGGTCAGTTTTGCACCAATCCCGGCCTTTTTGCAACGATACAAGCTCCTGAAACCGATGCCTTTGCATTGATGCTGAAAGAAAAAATGGAAACTTCTGAAAGCGGCCCCATGCTAACCCAAGGCATTCATGCTGCCTATACCCGAGGCGTCCGCCGGCTTGAGGATGACTATAAATTGACCAAATTGACCGGAACATCATCTGAACACGAGGGCAGGGCCTGCGCTCAGTTGCTTGAGACCGACGTGGATTCGGTCTTGCGCGCTCCGGCCATTGCTGAAGAAGTCTTCGGCCCGGCTTCTGTTCATGTGAAGGCCAGAGACTTTAACGAATTGCTGGAGCTGGCCGAAAACCTTGAGGGGCAATTGACCGTTACAATCCATGGGACGGATGAAGATCTGGAACAATACGGAGAACTGGTGAGAGTATTGAAGAGAAAAGCTGGAAGGCTTATCTTCAATGGTTTTCCAACCGGTGTAGCGGTAAGTCATGCCATGGTGCATGGCGGCCCTTATCCGGCGACGACATTTCCCTCGGGAACATCGGTAGGTACCCTGGCGATCTACCGTTTTACCCGGCCGGTTTGTTACCAGGATTTTCCACAGGCAAGCTTGCCGGAAGAGCTTCAGGACGGGAATCCGCTCGGTATCTGGCGAATGATAAACGGGGAATTAACCATTAAATCTTTAAATTAATGCAACACGTAATTAGGGTGCATCCCACTGACAATGTGCTGGTTGCTTTGCGTGATTTGCCTGCTGGAACGGTGGTGGAAGAAGGTGGTGATCGTTTTGAGTTGAAAGATGCGATTCCTGCCAAGCACAAGGTTGCGATAACAAGTATCGCCCATGGGGAGAAACTCTACTTGTATGGCATTTGTGTAGGCGTTGCCACCCGGGATGTTGGCGCGGGTTGCCTGATCACCACCGGGAATGTAAAACATGCAACGGGTGATTACCAGCTGAACGGGACCGGAAAAGTTGACTGGGAGTCACCCGAAATAAGCAAATGGGAAAACCGGACCTTTATGGGGTACCACCGAACGGACGGACGGGTAGGCACTGCCAATTACTGGATCGTGCTGCCATTGGTGTTTTGCGAGAACCGGAACGTAGGGGAGATCAGGGACGCTTTCAATGACTTATTCAACCCCGGCGGAGGACTGTATTACCGCCGTTTTCTTCATGAACTTTCCCGGCAGCATCAGCAGGGAAAAAGTATTGAAGAACTGATGGCATACGAATTGTCCGAAGGAGGCCTTGAATTCCCCGAGTCGAATCTTTTTCCAAATGTAGATGGCATCAAATTTCTAACTCATTCCATGGGTTGCGGCGGTACCCGCGACGATGCCCGTACCCTGTGTGGCCTACTGGCGGGTTACATCACCCACCCCAATGTGGCTGGTGCGACCGTCCTGAGCCTGGGGTGCCAGAATGCGCAGATATCCCTCCTCAAAGAAGAAATTTCCCGTCGCATACCCGAATATGACCGCCCTTTGTATTTCCTTGAACAGCAGCAGATGGGAACAGAAAAAAAGATGCTCTCGAAGGCACTAAAACTGACCTATACCGGCATGATCCGCGCCAATGAGCAGCAACGGAAGCCGGCGCCCATCAGTAAATTATGCCTGGGCATGGAGTGTGGCGGCTCAGACGGATTTTCAGGCATATCAGCCAATCCGGCCGTGGGCATGGTGGCCGATAAATTGATCGCCGGTGGCGGCTCAGTCATTCTCTCAGAATTCCCCGAATTATGCGGTGTGGAACAAGAACTGTCAGACCGTTGCGAAAGTCGCGGGCTAGCCGAACGCTTTCTCCAGCTGATGCAAAACTATAACCAGCGAGCCCAGGCCGTTGGATCCGGATTCGACGCCAATCCCTCTCCCGGAAATATACGGGACGGCCTCGTTACCGATGCCATTAAATCAGCAGGCGCCGCCCGTAAAGGCGGCTCTTCCCCCATCACAGATGTATTGGATTACCCGGAATGGGTGAAAAAGCCAGGCCTAACCCTGCTTTGCACGCCGGGGAACGACGTAGAATCAACCACCGCCGAAGTAGGCGCCGGCGCCAACGTAGTTTTGTTCACAACCGGACTGGGAACCCCGACAGGAAACCCCATTGCGCCCGTGGTGAAGATATCCACGAACACCTCCCTCTTTCGCCGCATGCGTGACATCATTGACATTGATTCCGGTTCCATTATCGAAGGCACCGAAACGCTTGACGAAGTGTCAGACCGCCTGCTGGAATACGTCCTGGAAGTAGCTTCCGGCCAGCGAAAAACCAAAGCCCAGCAATTGTCACAGGATGATTTTATTCCCTGGAAACGAGGTGTATCTCTGTAGAACGGAAGCAGTCTCCGCTCCGGAATCGAAATAGCCAGATCATATGAGAATATTCAAAACCACTTCCGCCACCGTACTCATCGAACATGAAGACACGTTTTACCGGAAGGAGATAGCACACTGGGACGATTTTATCAACAGAAAAAGCCTGTACGCCCTGTTGCTGGACGAACTAAATGATTTTGACAAATTGGATGGCTCCAACTCCGAAGACGATGGTGCCAGGCTGGCCGAAGACGCCGCTTTTGCCGCCCCCATTGGCTCGCAGGAAATCTGGGCAGCCGGAGTAACCTACATGAGGAGCAAGAAAGCCCGCATGGAAGAATCAAAAACAGCCGGAGGAGGCAGCTTCTACGACAGGGTGTATGACGCAGATCGCCCTGAACTCTTCTTTAAGGCTACCGCAGCTCGAACGGCCGGACCAGGCGGCACCGTGTACATCCGCCGCGATTCCGCCTGGAATGTGCCCGAACCAGAGCTAACCCTCTTTATTTCCTCGGAAGGAAATATCGAAGGATACACCATTGGCAACGACATGAGTTCCCGCAGCATCGAAGGTGAAAACCCCCTCTACCTGCCCCAGGCAAAAGTCTATGACCGCTGTGCCGGGCTCGGTCCCTGCCTTTATATAACCGACAAACCGCTGTCTTCTGAAACAGAAATATCACTCGAGATCCTGCGTGATGGCAAGCATGTCTTTCAAGGCCAGACAACAGTCAGCCAGATCAAACGCTCTTTCATGGACTTGCGCGATTATCTTTTCAGAGAATTAAGCTTTCCGGCCGGCTGCTTCCTGATGACAGGCACCGGCATCATCCCCCCGGATTCCTTCACCCTCGCCGTCCGCGACGAGATACGTATCACCATTCCGCCAATTGGCAGTTTGGTCAACCACGTTACTAATGCAAAAGTTTCTAGTTGCTGACGCAACCAAAATTAGCCCATGAATTTCTTGTTGAGGAAATAATAGAAAAGACCGCCAGAGACGAAGAAAAGGAGTGTTTGGATCAGGACTTCAGCCAGGTAATCCTTTTCTCCACGATAATAGACGAAGAAGGCAATGAGAAAATACCCCAGGCTGGTTACCGATGCCACAATCAGCGATTTCTTTTTCATGCTTCAAAGATAGGAACTGTTACGAAATAACTTCGTCCTTACAATCAGAACCCCGAAACCAGAAACTATAAATTGTTGCGAAGCAACCAAAAACTGTTGCGAAGTAACTAAATCTTTCGATCCGGATTCGCTTTTAAAAAAGCATCCCAGCCGGAGAATTTTTTCCCAGAGGGGCTTCCCGGGTCTTTTTGGAAGGCGTGGCAAACAGCGGCGGCCAGGCCGTCGGTGGCATCCAGGAATTCGGGGCTTTCCCGGAATTGAAGCAACTGCTTGAGCATGGCTGCTACTTGTTCTTTTCCCGCGTTGCCGTTTCCGGTGATGGAAAGTTTTATTTTTTTGGGGGAGTATTCAAAAATGGGGATGTCGCGGTACAGTGCGGCGGCCATGGCGACGCCTTGCGCACGGCCTAGTTTCAGCATGACTTGCACATTTTTTCCGTAGAAAGGTGCTTCGATGGCCAGGCAGTCAGGATGGTATTGGCTGATGAGGGACAAGGTTCGTTCGAAGATATTCTTTAGCTTTAAGGGGTGACTGGCATAGGCTTTTAACTGGACAACTCCCAGGCTAAGCAGGGTCATTTGCTGTCCTTTTCTGGATATCAGGCCGTATCCCATGACGGTGGTTCCGGGGTCGATCCCCAGGATGATTTCTTCTTTGTCCATGAAGCTCCAAAGCTAACAATTTTCAGGGGGTACCTGGTGTTTTAAGGAGGGTGTATGCGGAAGGGGTTAAACCGCGGATAAAATTTTGTAAAATTGCGGCACGAATAACTGCATGCGACTACGAAAGAGAACCATAGCGATCCTGCTTAAGGCAATTATCCTGGTGCTGACTTGTTGGTTCATCTATCATAAACTTTCTGAGCCGAGGTCGTTGGAAAAGATCCGGGCGTTTTTTAGCCAGCCTTTCTCGCCACGAACGATCTGGTTGCTGGTGATTACCGGGTTGCTGATGCTGGTAAACTGGGGGACGGAGGTGTTTAAATGGAAATACCTGGTCCGTAAGATTGAATGGGTTTCTTTATGGAAATCGACGGAGTCGTTGCTGGCGGGATTGACGCTGGCGATTTTTACCCCGAACCGGGTGGGTGAATATGGAGGGCGGATTTTGTACCTGGAGCGGGGTAACCGGGTGAAGGGGGCTTTTGCGATGTGGGTGGGGGCTTTCAGCCAGATGTTGGTGACGAATGTGATCGGGGCGGGTGCATTTTTCTTTTTTGCGCTGCGTTTCATGGATTTAAATCAGAGTTTGAAGATTGCTCTTGGCATCGGAATTCTGATCTTTTGTGTGTTCTTCGTGCTGTTTTATTTCAATGTGCGGTGGTTGTACATGATTTTGCATTCGGTTCGCTTCCTGAAAAAATTCCGCCGTTATTTCCGGGTGTTATTGATGTACCGGAAAAAGGAATTGCTGGTTAGCTTACTTTATAGTTTGCTGCGTTATGCGGTTTTTACTACTCAACATTTTTTACTGATCCATTTGTTTCTTCCTTCGGTGGATTACGGTTCGGCGATGATGCTGATTTCGGTGATCCTGATGGTGCAGTCCATTATTCCAACCATGGCTATGCTCGATGATCTGGGTGTTCGCGGGGCAACTTCGGCCTATTTTTTTGGATTTGTGGTTCCGGAAAGCGATGCGTCTTTTGTGCTGGCCTCTGCTTTTGGGGTGTGGCTGGTAAATATTATCTTGCCGGCTATCGTAGGGTTGGTGTTTGTGTTTAAAGCAAATTTCTTCGGAGGAAATGGCGGAAACGATCATTGAATTTATTTCCATACTGCTGACACTGGCCTATGTGGTGATCGTGCTCAGCTTTATCCGTGGGTGGAACCGCCTTCCGGATGCAGAGGCTGTTGGCAAGGATTCTGGGGCTGCCGATGGGGAGCCATCAACCGGGGAATATCCTGGCCTGGCTGTTCCGGCCGGGGATTTATCCAATGTCAGCACCACAGCCGCCCGTGAACCTGGCTTTGTCAGGGAATACCGGACGAGGGTGAGTGTGCTGATCGCGGCGCGGAATGAGGAACAATCCATTGGGAGGTCTCTGGACGCAGTGCTTGCTCAGCGTTATCCGGCGGAATTGCTGGAGGTGATTGTGATTGACGATCATTCTACCGACCGGACGGCGGAAATTGTGACTTCATACCAGCAGCGGGGAGAGGTTAGTGTGGAGGGGCGGCCGGCGCTGCGGTTACTTAGGATGAATGAACATAAGCCCATTAATTCATATAAAAAGAAGGCGATTGCACGGGCTATTCAGGAGGCGTCTGGGGAGTTGATAGTGACTACTGACGCGGATTGCTGGATGGGGCCGGAATGGCTGGGGGCTGTTGTTTCGGCTTATCAGGTGAAGGGATATAAAATGATTTCGTCTCCGGTGGCTTTTGCCGAGGAGGCTTCTTTGTTTGAGCGGCTGCAGACCCTGGAGTTTATGTACTTGATCGGTTTGGGTGCATCAGCCATTGGGAATGCTTTTCCCAGCACCTGTAATGGGGCTAATCTGGCTTATACCCGGGATGTGTTTTTTCAGGTGGATGGTTTTAAGGGAATTGATGACCTGGCTTCAGGCGATGATGAATTGCTGCTGCATAAAGTGGCGGCGCTTTATTACAACAAGATTGGTTTTTTGAAATCACGGCAGGCGATCGTTTATACTCATGCGAAAAAGGATTTAAAGGATTTTCTTTCGCAACGCCGGCGATGGGCATCCAAGAGTATCAAATATCGGAATAAGTTGGTGGTGGCGCTGGGATTGACGATCTGGTTTTTTAATTTGTTCATTCTTTTGAACGCTTGCCTGTCAATATTTAATTTTAACTTCGCCTTGCTGGCAGCGGGCATGTTCGTTATGAAACTGTTGATTGAGACCGTTTTTCTTTCGTTTTTGGGAGCGTTTTTCCGGCGTCTTCGGTTGGTGGCCTGGATGCCTGTTCTTAACCTGCTGCATGTGGTTTATATGGTATATGTCGGCCTGGCGGGGCAGCGACGTTCCTACGAATGGAAAGGCCGGCAGGTAAAATGAACGAAGAGTAGTAACTGATCAAATGAGCACACTTAGCGCTTGGTATAAACCGGATGTTGCAGAGGCTGGTTGTGACGAGGCAGGAAGAGGTTGCCTGGCGGGTCCGGTGGTTGCGGCGGCGGTCGTGCTGCCGTCTGATTTTGAACATCCTTTATTGAATGATTCCAAGCAGCTGTCTGAAGATACGCGTTATCGGTTGAGGGAATTTATCAAGGAGCATGCGATTGGGTGGGCTGTTGGCTTTGTAAGTCATGAAGAAATTGACGCTATTAATATTCTGAATGCTTCTTTTTTGGCGATGCATCGTGCGGTGGAACAACTTAAATGTGAGGTGCAACACCTGATCATTGACGGGAACAGATTTAAAAAATACCGGAACATCCCGCATCAATGTATTGTCAAGGGGGATGGTTTGTATTATTCGATCGCTGCTGCTTCTGTGCTGGCAAAAACCTGGCGGGACGATCATATGTGTGAACTTCACGGCCAATATCCATATTATCACTGGAATCGGAACAAGGGATACCCCACATTGGCTCACCGGGAGGCGATCCGGCAGTATGGGCTTTCTCCTCATCACCGGCGATCGTTTCGCCTGCTTCCGGAGCAGCTGGAAATGGAACTGTAATCGAAATAATATTTTGTAATCAATTATTTTTACATTTGAACGCCAAATTATAACCTGTTAATCTTTTTGGATATGAAATTTACGTCTTTCAGGTCGATACACGAGGCTTTGGGAGCAAAAATGGTTCCCTTTGCCGGGTTTTCGATGCCTGTTCAATACGAAGGAATTTCGGCCGAACACGAGGCGGTTCGAAAGGGTGTGGGGGTCTTTGACGTATCTCATATGGGTGAATTCATCCTGAAAGGCGACCGTGCGCTGGATCTGGTACAGTACGTGACCTCGAACGATGCTTCGTTACTGAGCGACGGCAAAGTGCAATATTCTTATTTGCCCAATGAGCAGGGAGGGATTGTTGATGATCTTTTAGTGTATCGGATCGACGAAAAGACCTATATGCTGGTGGTGAACGCGGCGAATGTAGAGAAGGATTGGGCTCATATTTCGAAATACAACGATTTCGGCGTGGAGATGCTGGACATTTCGGACCGAACATCTTTGCTGGCCGTGCAGGGGCCGCTGGCGGCGCGCGTCTTACAACCCCTGACGGAAATGGACCTGGGTGCGATGGGCTATTATACATTTCGGAAAGGGGTCTTTGCCGGGGTGGAGAATGTATTAGTTTCTGCCACGGGCTACACCGGTTCGGGCGGTTTTGAGATTTATTTTGAAAAAGGTCATTCTGAAGCCGTTTGGAAAAGCATTTTTGAAGCAGGCGCTGCGCTGGGAATAAAGCCTGCGGGTCTTGGTGCACGGGATACGCTTCGCCTGGAAATGGGTTTTTGCCTCTACGGAAATGATATTGACGATAACAGTTCCCCCCTGGAAGCGGGCCTGGGATGGGTCACGCGTTTTACCAAGGATTTTGTGAACTCCGCCGCCCTGCAACGGCAGAAGGAAGCTGGGGTGGACCGGAAACTGGTGGGTTTTGAAATGATTGTACGGGGGATTCCCCGGCAGGGATATGAAATTACTGACGTGGAGGGAAATGTGATTGGACATGTGACCTCCGGAACGCAGGCCCCGTCACTGAAAAAAGGCATTGGGTTGGGCTATGTCCAGAAGGCATTTTCCCGGGAAGGGACACCGGTTAAGATTGTCATACGAGGACAGGGCATGGAGGCCCGCGTAGTGAAACCACCGTTTTACAAAGGAGAATGATATCTCCGGACTTTGTCGAAATAATTTGAACTAATATATACTTATCAATTGTGCGGAGACTAGAAGTTTGTTTTACGCCTGCGCTGCTGCCGCTTTATGAGATTGATGACAGCATTGTCGTGATCATTGACATTTTCAGAGCATCATCTTCGATCTGTTACGGGATTGATAACGGCGCCTCGGGGATTATTCCTGTGGCCACTGTGGAAGAATGCCGGGAATACGGGGAGGGTGATTTTCTGCTGGCTGCCGAACGCGAAGGCCAGGTAGTGGAGGGTTTTGATTTCGGGAATTCTCCCTTTTCCTATACAGCAGAGAAGGTGAGTGGCCGGCAGATCGTGCTGACGACAACCAACGGTACACAGGCGCTTCATCAGTCACTTCGGGCCAACAAGATCGTCGTTGGTTCATTTCTGAATATTTCAGCATTGTGCAACTGGCTGCACCAGCAACAACAAAGCGTGTTGCTGCTTTGCGCTGGCTGGAAAGGGATGTTCAACCTGGAAGATACTCTTTTTGCAGGCGCAGTGGTAAACCGGTTGCGACAGGATATTACCAATGTGGATGATGCGGGGATCGCGGCAGAGGAGTTGTTTCTGATGGCTGGAGGAAACCTGCGGGAATTCCTTCGAAAGTCCTCTCATAGCATCCGGCTGGAGAAGCTGAATATCGAAGAGGATATCTGTTTTTGCCTTCAGTCTGATATCTGCAACTCTATTCCCGTCTTGGAAAACGATTGTCTGCGGAAAATGACGGGTGAACAGGCGGAACCTGTCCGGCAGTCCGGTTGATCTACCGAAGTTTTTCGTTGTCGCGGTGTCGCCGGGCGTCGCGGCGGTCTTTCTTTTCGAAATTCTGTTCCAGCGCACGGGTGAGATCAGTGCCGGTCTGGTTGGCGATGCAAAGTACAACCCATAACACATCGGCCAGTTCATCAGCCAGTTCTTGGTTTTGTTCGGTGCTCTTGAATGATTGGTCCCCGTAGCGACGGGCCATGAGGCGGGCTACTTCCCCTACTTCTTCTGTAAGGATGGCCATATTGGTGAGCTCGCTGAAATATCGTACTCCCGTTGTTTGGATCCATTGATCCACCTGTTCCTGTGCTTCCTGTATCGTCATGCTGTTTGGTTATTTACCCAGTCGTTTGAATTCATACCCTTTTTCCCGGAGCGTATCAATGAGCTCGCCCAGCCGGGAATAGAATTTATCAGTGCGTCGCGGATCACTTCCCAGGTGTAGAAGCAGCAAGTTTCCGTTCAACCCGTGTTGTTGTTCTGCTTCCATCAGATCATTGAAGATCACCTGGCTGGATGTATATTTTTTGCCCTGTTCAGGCCAGGTATAGT
>DATCYD010000077.1:0-4330 GCA_036570465.1 Anseongella sp. | reverse complement strand
GGCTTGCTGCATTCTACGAGGAAAGACATTGAAAAGGTATTGAAACTGTTTGCCGAAAAGCAATTCACCTCTTATCTTGAAGTGGAAACCTATACCTGGGATGTGCTACCCGAAGAGTTGCGTCTGGACATGGCAGAATCGATCAGTCGGGAGCTGAATTGGGTGAAGGAAACACTAGAGCAGGAAGGTTTCCATGCATAAAACAGTGGTGATCGATGTGGTGGCCCTGACAAAGGGATTTATCAGACAGGATATGCCGTTCCTTCGGGAATGGACTTCCGCAGGAAATGAGGCAGGTCCTACCGGGAGGAATGCCACTACGGCGAATGCAGGTGCTAAGGAGTCCGCTTATGCGGAGATTCGGTATATTGAACCTGTATTGCCGGCTGTTACCACCAGCGCGCAAACCACTTATGTGACCGGAAAGGCTCCTTCGGAACACGGTATCGTAGGCAATGGTTGGTATGACCGCACCGATTCGGAAATAAAATTCTGGAAACAGTCCAATAAGCTTGTGCAGGGCGAAAAGATCTGGGAAAAGGCGCGCAAACTGAATCCCGGATTTACTTGTTCAAAAATGTTCTGGTGGTACAATATGTACAGCTCAGCCGATTATTCACTGACTCCGCGGCCTCAGTACCGTGCGGACGGGCGGAAGATGCCGGATGTTTACGGACATCCGGCGGCACTACGGGATCGCCTTCAGCAAGAGTTGGGACAATTTCCCCTGTTTAATTTCTGGGGGCCGAACACCAATATCCGGTCCAGTCGCTGGATCGCTGATGCGTCCATGAGGACCGATGCTTTGTATGATCCGACACTGACGCTGATCTATTTACCTCACATGGATTACAATCCGCAGCGTCACGGTCCGGACCATGAGTCGGTGGCCGGCGATCTGCGGGAGATTGACACAGTATTGAAGGATCTGATCACTTATTACGAAGGCAAGGGCGCACGCGTGATGTTGCTTTCGGAATATGGTATATCTCCGGTCCGGCAATCCATTTCACTGAACCGGCTTCTTCGAAATGAAGGGTTGCTTCAGGTTCGCGTGGAGAACGGACTGGAACTGTTGGATCCCGGCGCCTCGCAGGCTTTTGTGGTTGCCGATCATCAAATTGCCCATGTGTATGTGAATGATCCTTCCTGCCTTGGTCAGGTCCGGGGCCTGTTGGAAAATCAGCCTGGCATTGAATTCCTCCTGGATGAGGAAGGAAAACAAAGACAAGGGATTGGTCATGAGCGGGCAGGAGACCTGGTGGCAGTGGCCGCTGAAGGATATTGGTTTGATTATTATTACTGGCTGGATGACAAGAAAGCGCCTGATTTTGCGCGGATCGTGGATATTCACCGGAAGCCGGGTTACGATCCGGTGGAAATGTTTACCGATCCGAATATCCGGTTTCTGATGCCGCGTGTGGCCTGGAAGCTGCTCCGCAAGAAACTAGGGTTCCGGATGCTGATGGATGTAATCCCGCTCGACGCCTCCCTGATCAAAGGTTCGCATGGCCGTGTTAACGTGCCTGATGAAGAAAAACCGGTGCTGATTACCCGGCGTGCCCCGGCGCTTCCTCCGGGAAACTGTCCGGCTACTCAGGTCTTTGATGTTATCTGGGAACACCTGACCGGATAGTGCAGCTGCTGGCTTCACTAATAAATTTTGTAAAAGGCAGGCAGATGCTTTAAATTTGGCCCTCTTTGAGCTATAGTAAATTCGATGATCAATATCACGTTACCTGATGATTCAGTCCGGGAATATCCCGAAGGAATCACTTCCTATGAAATCGCGCGCAGTATCAGTGAAGGCCTGGCCAGGAATGTAATGGCGGCTGAAGTGAACGGGCAGGTGTGGGATCTGTCGCGTCCCATTCAGGAAAATTCGTCTGTGAAATTGCTGACCTGGAAGGATGACGCCGGCAAGATGACCTTCTGGCATTCGACTGCGCATTTGATGGCAGAAGCGCTGGAAGCACTGTATCCGGGAGTCAAATTAGGGATCGGACCGGCCATTGAGAACGGCTTTTATTATGACGTGGATTTCGGAGAGCAACCTTTTTCTTCCGATGATCTTCCGGAGATCGAAGCCAAAATGAAAGAACTGGCCAGGACGCGTTCAACGTACGAACGCCGGGATGTTCCCAAAGCGGAAGCGATTGAGTATTTTACGCAAAAAGGAGATCCATATAAGCTGGAACTGATTGACGGGCTGGAAGATGGAAGCATTACCTTCTACACGCAGGGAAATTTCACCGATCTCTGCCGCGGACCGCATATTCCGGAGACGGGCCTGATCAAGGCAGTAAAGCTGACTTCCGTAGCAGGAGCATACTGGCGTGGCGACGAAAGCCGGAATCAGCTAACGCGTATTTACGGAATCAGTTTTCCTAAACAGTCGGAGCTTGATGAGTACCTGCATTTTCTGGAAGAAGCTAAAAAACGCGACCACCGCAAGTTGGGTAAAGAGCTGGAATTGTTTACTTTTTCGGAAAAAGTGGGAGCGGGATTGCCGCTTTGGCTGCCACGTGGTGCGGGAATCCGGGAACGATTGGAACAGTTTCTGCGCAAGGCCCAGCAAAAGGCCGGGTATCAGGGAGTGATCACACCGCATATCGGAAGGAAAGAATTATATGTGACCTCGGGCCATTACGAGAAATATGGCAAAGACTCGTTTCAGCCCATTCATACACCTCATGAAGGGGAAGAGTTTCTGCTCAAGCCCATGAATTGCCCGCATCATTGTGAGATTTATGCTTCCAAACCCCGTTCTTACCGGGATTTGCCTTTGCGCATTGCTGAATTCGGGACGGTGTATCGATACGAGCAGTCGGGCGAGTTGAACGGGTTGGTGCGGGTGCGGGGGTTCACCCAGGATGACGCTCATCTTTTCTGCAGACCCGAACAGGTACAGGAGGAATTTGAACAGGTGATCGATCTGGTGATGTACGTATTTAACTCGCTTGGGTTTTCAGAATATACAGTACAGGTATCCCTTCGCGATCCGGAGGATAAGAAGAAATATCTTGGGGAAGATGAATTGTGGAAGAGAGCTGAAACTGCCATCATCGATGCTTGCAGGAATAAAGGCCTTGAAACAGTAACCGAGCTGGGCGAAGCAGCTTTTTACGGACCCAAGCTGGATTTTATGGTGAAAGACGCATTGGGTAGAAAATGGCAGTTGGGAACCATACAGGTGGATTACAACCTGCCGGAACGGTTTGGCCTGGAGTACATCGGCGCCGACAATCAAAAGCATCGTCCGGTTATGATCCACCGGGCGCCGTTCGGCTCCATGGAACGATTCATTGGCGTGCTTACCGAGCACTGTGCAGGCAATTTTCCACTGTGGCTCACGCCGGATCAGTTCGTGATTTTGCCCATCAGTGAAAAATATAGTGGCTACGCAGAAAAAATTTCAGAATCGTTAATTTTTTCCGATATTCGCGGCTTGATTGACCACCGGGACGAAAAGATCGGCCGGAAGATCAGGGATGCCGAATTAAAGAAGATCCCGTATATGCTTATCATCGGGGAAAAGGAGGAGGAGAGCGGCACGGTTTCTGTTCGAAAACACGGCCAGGGCGATATAGGGAGCACGCAGCCGGAGGCATTCGCGGAGATGATCCGGTCGGAGATCAACAAAATGCTGCAACCGAGATAGTACGCCGGTTTGACGTACTAAAAGAAAGAAAGGATTAATTTGTCAAAAAAGAGAGTGGTTAACAAGGGTAATTTTAGGAGACGGCGCGAACCCGAGCACCGCATCAACGAGCACATTCGCGCACAGGAAGTCAGAGTGGTCGGAGAAAATATTGAACCCGGCGTTTATCCGCTGAAGGTGGCGTTAACCATGGCGGACGATGAAGGACTTGATTTGGTGGAGATTTCACCATCGGCTAATCCTCCCGTTTGCAGAGTCGTTGATTATAATAAGTTTATCTACGAGCAAAAGAAAAAGCTTAAGGAAATAAAGTCGAAGGCACAGAAAACGGTGATCAAGGAGATCCGTTTCGGGCCTAACACAGATGATCATGATTTTGATTTCAAATTAAAGCATGCCATCAAATTTTTAGAAGAAGGCGCCAAGGTACGTGCCTATGTGCATTTCAGAGGACGATCGATTATTTATAAGGAACAGGGAGAAATATTGTTGCTCCGTTTTGCGCAGGCGCTGGAAGAGTATGGAAAAGTGGAGCAGATGCCCCGGCTGGAAGGAAAGCGGATGTTTCTGATCGTCACTCCCAAAACAGTGAAAAAATAAATAAAGCAAGTTATGCCAAAAGTAAAAACCAATTACAGTGCAAAGAAACGTTTTTCCCTTACTGGAACG
>DATCYD010000076.1:0-4933 GCA_036570465.1 Anseongella sp. | reverse complement strand
AGAACACAGATATAGCAAAAAGCCTGATTCGGTTAGCATACATCCGGGTAAGAACCGGGTTGAAATATGGATGCTGATATCTTCTCCCACCGTTAACAAATGCAAAGTGTTTTGGAACGACAGACTGGATTCTATCGAGATACCGGTGGTGAAAAAATTCAAGGTTGATACGGTACGTGCTTTTATTGAAAACATGGAAGAAGGGTCCCATACCTTTGAATTTTTTACCATTGATAACGAAGGGAATACTTCACTTCCTATAGACACGACCGGTGAAGTATTCGGTGATGTTTATTTTGCTTCGCTTCGTTCCCGGATTGTAGAAAAAGCGGCTATGATCAACAACGAGGTAACCATTTACTGGTTGGCTCAATCCAATGATGACGCTGTCGTATCGGAAATTCAATATAAAGATTCGGACGGGGTAGTTCATAGCATTCGGGTGGATAAAAGCGATACCGAAACCAGGATAAGCCCGAGGCCGCAGAAGGGGTCCATTCAATACCGTTCATTGTTTTTACCACATCCCGATGCGATCGACACCTTCTATACCGGCTTCCAGGTAATAGCACCGGAGGCTATTTATGCTGGATTCCCTGAAAGCTTTGAAGATACTCAATATACTAAAAGTGGTTATCCTGCAGAGAATTTGGAAATCGGGTCCGGCTTATGGCGTTTTGATAATTTCCTCATAGGCGCCGCCCCCGGCGATAATAAAAACGGCTCCCGGAGCCTACGCTCGCAGCGTGGCCAGACTAGCTCCGGCCCCAAGAACTCTGTGGCAGAAATGCTTTATGATTTGCCGGATGGCGCCTCAAAGATTTCATTTTATCACGGAATCTGTGCAAGTGATGATCCCAGTAGTTTCAAAGTACAGATCTCAAGAAATGGTGGCGTTGACTGGGAGGATATCGGAGAGGTATATGAAAATACGGAATTGTTAACCTACCGGGAGATCCTTTTGGAAGTTAGTGATCCCGTACGCTTCCGCTTCTACAAACTATCAAGCGAAGAAGCAGGACGCGAAGAAGGCAGGATGAATTTAGACGATATTGATATATACCCCTACTAATTAAAACTACATGAATAGGATGCGAATAGCTATACTGATAATTCTCTCAGGAATCATTTCCCCTCTCTATGCTCAGGAGAAATACGACATCTGCGTTTACGGGGGCACTTCTGCAGGCGTTATTGCCGCTTATACCGCTACGACGATGGGAAAATCGGTCGTATTGGTGGTTCCTGATGGCCATGTCGGCGGCCTATCAACAGGCGGTTTAGGTCAGACGGACATAGGGAAAAAACAAGCCATCGGAGGTCTTTCACGTGATTTTTATCGCAGGCTGGGGGCGATTTACGGACAGGAGGAAATGTGGAAGTTTGAACCCAGCGCTGCATCAAAAGTTTTCAGCTATTACCTGGAAAAAGCAGCAATACCGGTAATCTATAACAAATATGTGACGAAGGTCAAAAAAAGAAAGGGTGAGATCAGCTCCATCAAATTAACCCCGGCAGGTGAAGGGGGTAAGAAACAGGTGATTTCGGCCAGGGTATTTATAGATTGTACCTATGAAGGTGACCTGATGGCACTTGCAGGTGTTTCTTATACAGTGGGAAGGGAAGATAACAGTGTTTATAATGAAACATTGAACGGTTACCAGCTCGCGGAATACTTAAAGCAATCGGGTAGGCATCAGTTCCCTGACGGAATAAGTCCGTATCGGATTCCCGGTGACCCCGCCAGCGGACTGCTGTATGGGATCAGTCCGGAAACGCCTGGCAAGACCGGCGATGGCGACCGGAAAGTACAGGCGTACAATGTTCGTATATGCTTAACAGATAGTGTTGAGAATCAAATTCCCATTACTCGTCCTCCTGATTACGATTCCACTAAATACGAGCTTCTGGCCCGCCTGTTTAAAGCACAGCCAAACTTCACAGGTCCCAATGATTATTTTATATGGAGCAGGATGCCCAACCGGAAGACTGATATCAATAACAGGGGAGGGTTTTCCACCGATATGATTGGCGCCAACTACAATTGGCCTGAAGCCAGTTTTGAAGAAAGAAAAAAGATATTCGATGCGCATGTTTCCTATACAAAAGGGCTATTATATTTTGTGAAAACAGATCCAAGGGTGCCCGCCAGGCTGCAGGAATTTGTAAGCGACTAGGGATACCCGAAGGATGAATATATTGATCATGGGCATTTTACTCCTCAGCTTTATATCCGGGAAGGCCGGAGAATGATCGGCGAGTATGTCATGACAGAGCATAATTGTACCGGAGAAGTTGTGGTTAAGGATCCCATTGGCATGGCTGCGTATAAAATGGACAGTCATAACGTCCAGCGTATCGTAGTTAACGGAATGGTGAAAAATGAAGGAAATGTAGAAGTGGGTAAGTTTCAACCTTATCCGATATCTTACGGTGCCATTACACCAAAACAGGAAGAATGCACCAACCTCCTTGTTCCTGTTTCATTATCAGCGTCTCATATAGCTTTTGGTTCTATCCGGATGGAACCGGTGTTTATGATACTGGGCCAAAGTGCAGCCATCGCCGCGGCCCATGCCATTAACGAGAATAAGGCCGTGCAGGATATTAATTACAGCCTGTTAAAAAAGGCCCTGCTGGAGAATAAGCAGGTTTTGGGATTGTGATCCTGCGGAATTTCTACTAACCACTAACTTTAATTAACCATGACAGGAGACGGTTCAAGAAGAGAATTTATTAAAAAAGTGGCCATTGCTACCACGGGTGTAGCTGGTATATCGGGATCGGCATCGGCCATGTTGACCGGGAATGACTCCCGCTCTGCTGAAACAAGCAAACCAAATGGCTCGCTTAACTACGATGTGGTTGTCTATGGCGCAACATCAGGAGGAGTCATTGCCGCATATACTGCTAAAATGTACGGCCTGAAAGTCTTATTGGTTGAACCAGGCAGGCATTTGGGAGGGTTATCATCCGGTGGCCTTGGCGCTACCGACACAGGCGGTAAAGAAGAAGTGATTGCGGGACTGGCCAGGGATTTTTACACACGCGTTGGTATGCATTATGGTGACAAACCGATATTTCGATTTGAGCCTCATGTTGCAGAGTCGATTTTTAACGCATACATAAACGAAGCAGAAGTTGATGTCTGGTATTCCCGCCGTGTGAAGAGGGTGAAGGTAAAGCGATCAAAGATCAGACGTATTGAACTTGAAAGCTCCACAGATTCTTCTGATGTACTTTCAGTTGTTGCCAACCATTTTATCGATACTTCCTATGAGGGGGATCTGATGGCAAAAGCAGGCGTTACCTATACCATTGGCCGGGAAAGTAATGAGTTATATAATGAAAAATTCAATGGAGTGTGCCTCTCCAGGCTTGCCGGAAAATACAATGGCCAGGTTAAAAGAACAAGCGAGTGGCCTGTTGCGATAGACCCATACGTGAAGCCGGGAAGTCCATCGAGCGGCTTGTTACCCGAAATCAATGATATTGAGTATAAACCGGACGGAACAGGCGATAAAAGTGTACAGTCTTATTGTTTCCGCTTGTGCCTGACCCAGGAAAAGGAAAATCAGCTGCCATTTTATGAGCCCGGCAACTATAATCCGGACAGGTATGAACTTTTGGTCAGGTTGCTAAATAAAAGACCCTGGAAGCAACTGGGGAAAGGCAATGGCTTTATTATCAGTAAAATGCCAAATGGAAAGACAGACTGGAACAATTACGGTCTGGCCGGGATTTCTTCCAATTATACAGGTAAAAGCCATGAATATCCGGATGCAGATTATGCGGGCCGTAAAAGGATCTGGAACGATCACATTGACTACCAGCAAGGATTGCTCTGGTTTATTGCTACCGATAGCCGTGTTCCTGAACATCTTCGCAAAGAAATGAATTCCTGGGGTTATTGCAGGGACGAATTTCTGGATACCAAAGGTTGGCCGCATCAATTATATATTCGCGAAGCCCGCCGCATGGTTGGAGAATTTATAATGACAGAACATGAATGTGTTGGCCATAAACCAGTTGCAGACGGTGTGGGTTATGGCGCCTATGCGCTGGACAGTCATACTTGCAACCGGATCGTGGTAGAGGGTCGTGTAGAAAACGAGGGTAATTATTTCATAAAGGGGTTTGACCCCTATGCCATTTCCTACCGTTCTTTATTGCCGAAACGCGACGAGATCACCAATTTGGTAGTTCCTGTTTGTTTATCGGCTTCGCACGCTGCTTTCGGTTCAATCAGAATGGAACCTGTGTTCATGGGATTGGGGCAAGCCGCCGGTATTGCTGTTTTTCAGGCTCAACAGAAAAGCAAAGCACTGCATGATCTGGATGCTTCTGAAATACGAAATGAATTAGATAGGATCCCGCAACGGGAGTAATCCCCGGTGACACGGAAAAGTATAGTTAACGGGTCGCCAGTGCCTGGTACAATACTTCCACCGGATGAAACGCCCGTTGTCCGGCTCCATCCAGGATCTGATGCCGGCAGCTGGTTCCGGTTGAGGCAATAATGGCATCCTTTGGGGCCTGTTTTATTTCAGGGAGCAGGACCAGGTCTGCTATCTTCATCGACAGATCGTAATGTTCCTTTTCGTAACCGAATGAACCAGCCATCCCGCAGCATCCTGATGGAATAACTTCCACCTGGTAGTTCAGCGGGAAGGATAATATCTCTTCGGAACATGTGGCCGCTTTAGCTGCTTTTTGCTGGCAATGCCCGTGAAATTTGATCACACGACGCTCTTTGGTAAACTGCTCCCGGCGGATGCGGTGGCTGCGAATTTCCCGTAAAAGGAATTCATCGATCAGCAGGGAGTTTGCAGCCAGCCTCCGGGCGTCCTCCAATTGGTCATCATCCACCAGATCCGGATATTCATCCCGGAAAGTCAGAATCGCAGAAGGTTCTATGCCAATCAAAGGTGTT
>DATCYD010000075.1:0-17379 GCA_036570465.1 Anseongella sp. | reverse complement strand
TCCAGCTTGGCAGAGGGGCCCCGAACGGGGCCTCTCTTGTTTATTTGTATGCGCCCTGCCGGGCATAGGGATTATGAATATGAGAATGAAAACCGGTACCTGGATATAGAATTAGTTTAACAAAAATACCCTATTAGGGGTATTGGCAAAGTCACAGGATCCGGTAGTTTTGCTAACTATAAGAGAGTATTGTTCTAACAGAATGATTTATGGGAGTGGTTACTATTGAAATGGAAGATACAGACGCTTGCGCTCTGCTGGAGCTATTCAGTTGTCTGAGATCTTACAATGAAGAGATGCCCAATGACTTTTCAATCGTTATCCAGCACTCGCTGATGGATAGCGCTAAGGCTGGATCGCTGGAAACAGAGTCCGCCTTTGAGGTCTTTGGTCATCTAAGCCGTATCACCGCGGACATTGCCTATAGCAGTGGGCTGATTTCAAGGTTCGCAAAAGTTTTTTCAGCTGCACTGGATGACAATAAAACAAGTTGATATAAGAGGAGCCCTACTTTACCAACAGATCAAACCCACTTGCCTGGCTCCATTCCAGGCTGCTGTAGTAGGCGTTGAGCAGATCATCGCCGGCATGGGGAATGTAGCAGGTTAGCCCCGAAAAGGTTTTAATGGGCCGGCCAAGGAATTCGTCTGTGTATTGAGAGAAAAGTACGGTTTTCTCAAGTTGTGTAGCCAATGGCTGCAAGTCTTCCGATGGAAGGTTCTTTCGGAAGAAATCCATAAAGTCGTAGCTTTCGGTGGCTGGAATATATTCAAAATCCAACCGTTGAATCTCTTCCCGGTGATAATCAGGGTCGCTGAATGTGGCGTTTTCGAGAACAGCACGTGTGCTGGATGCCAGTTGATTTAGCTGTCTGGTATCAACCAGGGTAATGGTTGCGGAACGATACAAACTGTCCTCTTCTTCACCATATTCCTGGTAATATTCCACGTATTTTTTAGCCACGGTTTGTAACCCATCCCTGCCTGTGAATAAATAGGGTAGTACCAGGTCGTATGGCATTCCGGAAGCAAGGGTTTCAGTAGGAGCGGCCAGGATGCGTTCTGTCTTATTCCGGAGCTCATACAATACTTCCACACTGGCCATGGAACAGGCATCAAAGATGATGTATTCATAGGTGCCGGGCAGCGCGTTCTTTAGTTCGCGGATATCCATTTGTTCCCCGCCGTCATCGCCGAACGATTCGGTTACCGGACGTGTCCCGGGAGGCATCCAGGAGCTGGCGTGCGACCACATGATCAGCCCGTAGGATGCTGCAGGATAGGCTGCCCGGATATCTTCCAGCACTTGTTTTAATACGGCCGCGCTTGCCGAATTATGATTGGCGTAATTGATCACTGCCGGGCTGACAATTTCCGCGCTTGTATCATGCGTGATTTTCAATACCCGTGGCGTCTTCCCCCGCACATCGATGTAAACCAGCAGCTGTTGGTCCTTTCCTGTGATGGCTTTTTCCATTTGATTGATATTATCCAGGGCGTAGCTTTCCAGGTTGTTGCTGGCTGCCATATATACAATGACCGTGCGCTCCGGCCGGGCCTGTTCCGGTGGATCGTTTTTTCCACATCCGACGACCATCAGACCGGCTAACAGCAAAAAAATCAGTGGGTTCCGAGACATGTTCCGAATTTAGGCAATTCATTGGAATCTTCTTACATTTGGGGCATCAAATCAGCAATCATTATGAATTTTCCGGAAGATCTTAAATACACCAGGGACCACGAGTGGGTGAAGGTTGAAGGCGATACCGCCGTGGTTGGAATTACTGATTTTGCCCAAAGCGAACTGGGTGATATTGTCTTTGTCGATATCCCCAGTGTGGGCGATACCGTGGCCAAAGATGAAGTGTTTGGTACGGTGGAAGCCGTTAAAACGGTATCAGACCTGTTCATGCCCCTTTCTGGAGAAGTATTGGAGTTGAATGAGCAGTTGGATGCCAATCCTGAGCTGGTGAACCAGGATCCTTACGGGAAAGGCTGGATGGTGAAGATCCACATGACTGATGCCTCCGAAACCGGCCAGTTGCTGGACGCCTCCGGTTATAAAGAACAGACCGGTGCCTGAGCGCCGAACGTCTGATAATTCCCTTTTTCGCTCGCCCTGGTTATACACCTTGCTGTGGGCGCTTGTTATTTTCCTGCTCTGTAATTTGCATCTGGAGACCTCAGGAGACATTGCCTGGTATTATTTTGACGGAATAGACAAAATGGTACATGGAGGCATGTTCTTCGTGCTGGGTTTTCTCAGTAACTGGGGCTTTTATCGTCAGCGAAAAAGACCCTTCCTTTCGCGCCATGCAGCCTGGTTCGCGCTGTTGCTTTGCATCGTTTACGGCGGCATAATAGAGGTGCTTCAGGGTGTCGTCTTTACCTACCGGTCTGCAGATTGGTTCGACTGGCTGTTCGACATTGGCGGGGCTCTTCTGGGCCTCTGGTTTTTCAGTCTGTTCAAAAACAGGTACCTTTAAACCCATGCGAACGAGACTCGTTAAATTCTTATTCCTTCTGTTGGTCACTGTCTTCATCAGCGCCTGTGCCAGCCAGCGCTGCAAATGCCCCAAAGTGCGCTATAGTGAAAACGTTCTGCCGGTTGGACGTTATTAGATATAAATCGTTCTGAATGTAGAACGATTTTGCAAGTATGGATATCTTAAAAGAACGATCCCGGCTACGGGCCTGATTGCTAGGCGCTACCAGGGCGGGTGGTATTCTCCGAATTTTAAAAGAAATTCTTCACGGACTACAATGTCTTCGGGAATGAGGGCGCGGTTGCGGCTGTTAAGGACATTCTCCTGCCATTCGCGGCGGATGGCTTCCATGTCGGCCTCTTTGATGATTGGGTGAACGGGATATTCGAATCCGAATTTAGCCGCAATGATATTCATCAGGTATTTTTCAATGCGCGAATAGTCGGGGAGCAGGTTTTTTAATGGCTTTGGGATATCTCCCAGGTAGGCTTCAGCGGCATCGTGCATCAGGGCGGTGAATTTATGCTCATCCGGTACCAGGGAGGCGACAGTCAGGCTGTGTTCGGCAACGGTAATGTGATTTTGGGCCTGTCCGCCGAAACGGGTGATATGGGCCAGCCCATGGGCAATATCGCGGATATCTATATCTTCCGGATGCACATTCCGGAAGTCAATCAGCTTGCCGGTATAGGTTTGAAACAGGTCTGGTACACGGATCATGAATTTATTAATTCCGGTTCCGATGCCGGCTTTCGCGCAGGCGATCGATCAGCTCACGTTTAAAGGCTTCTTCAGCAATATAAAGACGGGCTACTTTTTTGATGGGCAGGATCTTTTTGAACTCCTCGTTGTATTTCCGCGTCAGGGTTGCTTCTTTTTCATAAAATGTAACTTCTGCTTCTACCAGGGTTTTTACCTCTGCCTCGCTGAGTGTGGCCATATCCTTCCGCAGATGACTCATCCGCTCGCGCCGGCTACGGTGCTGCTTGTTCATTGCCTCCCGGAATTTATTGTAAATCGGCCAGAATACCTTGCTTTCGGCGGGGGTTAGTTCCATTTGTTTGGTAAAAATGGCGACCCGAAGCGATTCAATCTCATCCCGGTCGAAGCGCTGAGCCTGGGTCATGACCGGAACAATCAGGCAAGCGAAAAAAAGTATTTTCAAAATTTTCATCTTCATAGCTCTTGGATCAGCATGCCCTCGTCCACCTGATTCAGAATATAGGTTTCCATCTCCCCGGGTTGCTCTTCTGTTGCTGAAAGCCGGGCTTCAAGGTATTCTTCTACCAGGATTTCCTCGTCAAAATTAGCAATGTTGGCGATGAAATTGTCTGCCTGGATCATTTTTTTTACCTGTATCACCCCGGCAATGCCCAGTAGCAGTGCCAGACAGGCCGCAATGGCGGTTTTATAATAAATGCTACGATCATGAATGGCGCTCTTCTGCTTGTTCAGCCGCCTGCTGATCTGCCCGGGAAGCGTCTCGAAATAACCTTCAGGCACAGCGAAGGGGTTTTCTGATACCGCGGCTGGAAAAACCGGAATGGGTTCGTCGCGGAGTGCATTTCGATCCCGGCGGGTTTCTTCGGTGATCCGCTGATGCAACTGCTTGAAATATCCCGCAGGAACCTCAAACGGAGGCTTATTACCGGCTTTTTTTAGGAAATCAGGTTCCATCTTTGTTGATTGCTTGATCCTTAGACACATCCTCTCCCCCAAGGTTTAAAGATGGTGCTATTTTATATCTTATCGTGTTCAGCCTTTGGTGAAATATTGCTCCAGCTTCTTTACCGCATGGTGATAAGAGGCCTTTAGGGCGCCTACACTGGTTTCCAGTATTTCAGACATTTCATCGTATTTCAGTTCGTCAAAATATCGCATGTTGAAGACTAAACGTTGTTTTTCGGGCAAGGTGAGGATGGCCTCCTGTAATTTAAGCTGAAGTTCGTTTCCGTTAATGTACGGGTCTTCCCGGAGTTTTTCAAGGAGGCGGCCTTCGTCCTGGTCAATGGACACGGTTGGCTTCATCTTTTTCCGTTTCAGGAAACTGGTACATTCGTTGGTGGCAATCCGGTAGATCCAGGTGAAAAGCTGCGCGTCTCCCCGGAAATTGTCGAGATGATTCCATATCCGGATGAAGATCTCCTGCACCAGATCATCGGCGTCTTCGTGCGAAATAACAAGACGGCGAACATGCCAATAAACCCGTTGCTGATAAGCCAGCACGAGTTCATTGAAGGCAGCGTCCCTGGTTGCTGGGTTTCGGAAGCGCTCCAGTAGTGCCTTGTCGTCCGGAGTTTCAGCCATTAGTGGCTAAATTACTTCCTTTTTAGCACATTTTGTACAGCATCAACGATGTTTCCGCTGCTCAGTCCGTATTTTTTCATCAGGTCTGCCGGCTTTCCACTTTCGCCGAAACTGTCATTAACAGCTACCATTTCAATAGGAGCGGGACTTTTCCGGGCTAACAATTGTGCAATTGCATCGCCCAATCCACCGTTACGTTGATGTTCTTCGGCGGTTACTACACACCGGGTTTTTGAGACCGAATCCAGAATGGCTTCTTCGTCCAGCGGCTTAATGGTATGAATGTTGATGATTTCGGCGTTAATACCAGCCTCTGCCAGCTTTTCGCCGGCTTCGATGGCTTCCCATACAAGATGTCCGGTGGCGAAGATGCTTACATCGCTGCCTTCATTCAGCAAAAGGGCCTTACCGATTTCAAATTTCTGACCGGCAGGAGTAAAAATGGGTACTGATGGACGCCCGAACCGCAAATAGACCGGCCCAACGTGTTCGGCGACTGCCAGCGTAGCGGCTTTGGTCTGGTTATAATCACAAGGGTTGATCACCGTCATGTGCGGAAGCATGCGCATCATGCCAATGTCTTCAAGGATCTGATGGGTGGCACCGTCTTCTCCCAGAGTGATACCAGCATGTGAAGCGCAGATCTTTACGTTCTTACCCGAATAAGCTATTGACTGACGAATCTGGTCATAGACCCTTCCGGTTGAGAAATTGGCAAAAGTGCCGGTGAAAGGAATTTTTCCGCCGATCGTCAGGCCAGCTGCCAGGCCCATCATATTAGCTTCGGCAATGCCTACCTGGAAGAATCGCTCCGGGAATTCCTTTTTAAAGTCACCCATTTTCAGGGAGCCGATCAGGTCAGCACATAAGCCGACTACGTTCGGGTTGGAACGACCTGCCTCCAGGAGTCCGACTCCAAAACCTGAGCGGGTATCTTTTTTCTCTGTGTACGTGAATTTTTTCATCTTAGTAGTCTCCCAGGGTTTCTTCCAGTTGTATCAGCGCTTTTTCAAGTTGTTCGTCGCTCGGGGCAATACCATGCCACTTGTGGGAGCCTTCCATGAAATCGACGCCTTTGCCCATGGCGGTTACCATCAGGATCATGACCGGTTTACCTTTCCCGGTAAGTGTCCGGGCATATTCCAGCGCGTTTATTACAGCCTCCATATCATTCCCATCGGGGAGGTCCATCACTTCCCAGCCAAAAGCTTCCCATTTGGCTCGCAAGTCGCCCAGGTGCATGACCTCGAGCGTGGGGCCGTCAATTTGTTGTCCGTTCCAGTCAATGGCTGAAATAAGGTTATCCACCTTGTGGTGAGCGGCAAACATGGCGGCTTCCCAAATCTGCCCTTCCTGGAGTTCACCGTCTCCGTGCAGGCTGTAAACCAACTTATTGTCTCCGTTCAGTTTTTTGCCGAGGGCGGCGCCAATCGCCACCGATAAACCCTGCCCAAGTGAGCCGGAAGCTACCCGGATGCCCGGCAGCCCTTCTTCGGTAGCCGGATGCCCTTGCAGACGCGAATCAATCTTACGGAACGTGCTTAACTCTTCAACCGGAAAATATCCGGACCTGGCCAGCACGCTGTACCACACCGGTGAAATGTGTCCGTTCGAGAGGAAGAAAAGGTTTTCATCCGTTCCGTCCATGTTGAATTCGGGCCGGTGTTCCATGATCTTGAAATAAAGGGCCACGAGGTATTCCGTGCAACCCAGCGACCCGCCAGGGTGTCCTGACTGTACGCCATGGACCATTCGTACGATGTCTCTTCGTACCTGGGAAGCTATTTTCTTGAGCTCATTCGTATCAGGCATTCCTAAATAATTGAGGGTAGTTTAATACCGGTGATTTTCAGGCGGCAATAATACAGAAAATACAAGATAAATGCGAAACCCGGGAGCCATTCGGGAAATATTTTTACCAGGGGAATACGGCTAGAGCTGTAACGGGTAGTCGATTTAGCTATACGAATTTTCTTGTTGATGGTTCCCTGAATGGTTATCTTTACATGCAGTTACCAAATCTCAAACGTTATGTATGATCTTACACTGCCTGTAAAGGAGTCGCATTCTTCTGTTGTTATGGAACCGCCGGGTGATTATGGTGAGCGCTTTGTAAACCCTCTGAGTGATTTCGGTTTTAAACGAATTTTTGGCAATGCGTCGAACAAGCGAATCCTGAAAAGTTTTGTGAATGCTGTATTAAATGGTGAGCATGTGATCAGGGATATTAAGCTAAGTCCAACGGTGGTAGTGGGAGCTGTCGGTGAAGCAAAAACGGTGATCTTTGATCTCATGTGTACGGGAGAAAGCGGTGAGCAGTTTATCGTGGAGATTCAGCGTGCCTTCCAGTATAACTTCAACGATAGACTGGTTTTTTATAACTGCCGTGCTATCAGCGAGCAACTTCCAAGGGGAAAGCTACCGGTCGATTATGCGATCAACAAGACATATTCTATAGCGGTGCTTGAATTTTGTCTTCCGGATAGCCCTCAAAATAATTATTTGCATAGTGCAAGTATTGTTTACAGGGGATCTGATAAGCTATTTTCCAATAAACAGCATTACAAGATTATAGAACTCCACAGATTTAAAAAGATATCCACTGAGCTGGAAAGTGATCTGGATAAGTGGGTGTTCTTACTGAAACACATGAGAAGCATACAGCACATTCCGACGATTCTCAGTCACGGGGTTTATAAAGAAGCGCTCGACATTGCTGAAATCAGTAACTTCACATTGGAGGATTATAAAATGTATCGATCAAGTTTACAGGATGAACATGACTACCTGAACGCAATGGCTTATGCCAAATTCCAGGCGGCCAGGGAAGGCCGGGAAGAAGGCCGGGAAGAAGGCCGGGAAGAAGGCCGCCAGGAAGGTCTGGACAAGGGAAAGTTGACTTTCGTTAAAACCCTTATTAGGGATACGGATTTTGACATTGGAAAAATTGCAGACCTGGTAGGAGTGGAAGAAGATTTTGTGCGAAGAATTCGGTGTAAAATGAAAGGTTAAGACCTTCCAGGATGCGTTCACCTGACAAGGGTTTCTTCAAAACAGCCCGGTTTCTTGAAAAATTGTTGGGTTCAGTAGCTTGAACTGCTTAACTTTAAACAAAATAAGGATGAGCATCATGACAGCACGCACGCAATGGGAGGACGATCTCTTTGAGGAAAAACAGCAATTCCGGCAATTGGGTATATGGGCGTTGCTGCTGGTTACGTGTTTGCCGGTGGTTGGTATTCTCGGGTATCAGCTCCTGACCGGGCAATTGGTCGGCGATCGGCCGGCGTCTGGGATGCTGCTGCTTTTTCTTTCACTTTTGGTTGTTCTGCCCGTTTTTCTTGGCTTTTATTATGCCACCCTTACTACACGGATTAACAACGAAGGCATTTTCTTCGGATGGAATTTTCCCTCCGGTTCGCTCAACCGGATAAGGTGGTCTGAGGTTCGGGAATGCAAGCTTATCCATAACAGGTTCGTTGGTCTGGGATACCGAATTGCTACTCCTTATGGGACTGTCTATAATGTGAAAGGCAACTGTGGTCTCCACATTGTGAAGAACAATGGCAGCGAATTATTGATAGGCACATGCCGGGCAGAAGCGTTAAAATCCGCGCTTATTGCTATAGGTGCTGTTTCTGGCGGCGCTTCCGCTGCCGGCGGCAAAGAAGAAATGCAGCAAAATAATGATAAAAAGGAGGCGATATGAGGATAAAGGAATTAACCGCGGGCCAGCATAACCTTTTCCATAAGCAAGGCTATATCATTGTACCTGGTTTTTTCAGCAAGGCCGAAACTGATAAGTTATACAATGCCGCCCTGGAAGATGAGGTGATGCGTAAGCATGCTCTGGACCTGAACGACCAGTCTGGCAAGAAAACCAAACTTTCGTTGTGGTACACTCCTGGAGACGATATTTACGGGCAGATGATCCGCAGCCAGCGGATGGTAGATGCAGCAGGACAACTGCTGGACAGCAATGCTCCGGTATGTCACTACCACACAAAGCTAATGCAAAAGGAACCCCGGGTAGGTGGGGCCTGGGAATGGCATCAGGATTATGGGTACTGGTATAAAAATCAGTTCATGTTTCCTGATCAGTTAGTCAGCGTGATGATAGCGCTGACCCCCGCCAACAAGGAAAACGGTTGCTTGCAGGTGATCAAAGGTTCTCATAAAATGGGACGGGTAAACCATGGGTTCGCCGGAGATCAGGTGGGCGCTGACATGGTCATGGTTGAAAACGCCCTGAAAACAATGGAACTGGTGTGTTGCGAGTTACAACCGGGCGACGCCTTGTTGTTTCACCCGAACCTGTTGCACCGATCAGAAGCCAACCTTTCTGACAGTCCCCGCTGGTCCGTTATTTCGGTATATGTCTCGCAGAGCAATCCGGCCTACAACGAAGAAACGCATTCCCGAAAAATACCGGTATCGGTTGTTCCGGATGACGCCATTCTTAAGGCGAAAGCAGCCGTTTCCGCACAGCGCGATTTTCTCCGGAAGGAGGATGATAAAGCGCTGGAGAGTACTGGTTGGGAAGAAGAAAAGTAACGCCTGCTTATTGGTTTTCCTTCTTCAGGATTTGTCCTGCGGCATTTTTGTTATCTACCCGTTTGATAATATGCTTGATAATGCCATTGCCATCGATCACAAAAGTGGTGCGTTTGGTGCCAATGTATTTCTTACCATAGAGGTTCTTTTCGCCCCATACGCCATAGGCTTCCACTATCTTTTTGTCTTCATCGGCCAGCAGAGTGAAGGGGAGATCATATTTTTCCCGGAACTGTTGGTGAGAATCTACGCTGTCTGTGCTTACGCCAACGACTTCATACCCTTTTGAGGTCAGCGATGTGTAATTGTCCCGGAAGTTGCAGGCTTCGGCGGTGCAGCCTGGGGTGTCGTCGGCAGGATAAAAATAGAGTACCAGGTTCTTGCCTTCGAAATCACTCAGGGAAACCTTTTTGCCCTTCTGATCGGTTCCTTTGAAAGATGGGGCTTTGTCGCCCGGTTTCAGTTCTGACATTTTGAAATAGTTTATCTGCTAAAAGCAGCTTCGTAAACGGCTATGTTATTTTTCATATCGGTAACAACCAGACGGAACGTATGTTTGTCTGCTCCGTTTCTTGCCGGCGTTCGTTCATCAAAAACATGTTTCAGCGTGGCTGTTTTTCCGTCGAGTTCCATTAATACCCATTTCCCGTCAATACTGCCATTATAGGAGGCGATTCCCGACAGATCATCACTGATCTTTAACACAATGGCAGCGTTTCCGGCCATATTTTTCCCGGAGGAAATATTGACCGGCCTGATTTTCGGAGAAAGGGTGTCCACCGTCACGTAAAAGTTTCCGAATTCACGGACGCTGGCGCTGGCCCGGCCGTCTTCCCAGGTGGTGGCAAAGGCCTGCCGCTCTTCATTGACGATCACTGCCTTTGCCGTATCAGTAAATCCGGGGAACGTTTTAATTGAAATATCGAACGATTGATGTACCGGAACGCTCGTGTTGTGCACCTCATGGAGCGCTGACCAGGCTCCTTTGGGAGCGGGGGTGGAGGCGTAGATGAAATCAAGGTCTTCATAAAGGGTATTGGGTTTCATAGCAAGCAGAAAGGTGGGAGTGGCATAACGATTTGCTTTTTCATAGTTGAAAGAGGCTACCGGATGGACCGGAGGGGATTTTTTAGAGGGCGGACTGGTGTTGGAAACCAGTGTAAAAGTGAGTACGGACCGGTTTCCGGAAACGTCGCTCACGATGTACTCCAGTTGATGAGTTCCTTCCGAAAGAAACCAGGCGCTGCCGTTGTTGCTCAGTCGCTTATAAATTGTAAGAGGGTTGCCTGGGCTTACATAACTTTTCTGGATCCTTCTCCGGTCTAACTGGTAGGCGGCAAAGTCGATATGACTGTTCATCGCACGGTTATGTGCAAAATTCAACCGGTCTGTGGCTGAGTAATAAATGGTTTCTCCGTTCTTTTTTAACTCAATGGCATAATTTCCATTCCGGTTCGAAGCACCATCCAGCTGATCGGTGGCAATAATTCCAAATCCGATATGTCCGCTGACGGTAATCGTTTGTTGGGGCCGGATCTGGTAGCGGCTTTCGCCGGTTCTTGCCACGCTGAACCCGGCCCTGAATGCTGAGCCGTTCACTGCACTGCTATCGCCCAGCGGATATATAAAGAGCCCGTCAATGAGTGGTCGTACATGATCCGGTACCGGAAGGCCGAACAGCAGGGGATTGATCGGTTCTTCGCTTTGGGTGTCCCGTATTTCGAAATGAACGTGCGGGCCGCCGGAACTGCCACTATTCCCTGACCAGGCGATGATGTCTCCTTTTTTAACCGGAAGTTCGCCGGGTGGGAAGATGATGTTCGCGGTGAACGTTTCGTTGTTGTACTGGTATTCCTTCATCCTGGCGGCTGCGGCTGGCATAAATCGATCCAGATGTCCGTACACCGTAGTGAAACCATTGGGGTGGTTTATGTAAACTGCTTTTCCATATCCCCAGGGACTTTCGCCCAGTCGGGAAATATATCCGTCAGCGGCTGCATGCACCGGGTGTCCCGTTGTTTGTCGGGTTTTAAAGTCCAGGCCGGTGTGAAAATGGTTGCTTCTAAGTTCTCCAAAGGTGCCTGACAAGGCCACTGGCAGGTTCAACGGTAGCCGGAAATAGCCGGTGGGGTAGGTTGTTGTGGAGGAGTCCTTTGATTCCTGTGCCTGGAGCATGGAAAAACAAACCAATAAGGGGAAAAGTAGCGTGTACTTCAATCTTTGCAGCATTTATTTCTGTCCAATAGCTATTTGATGTGAAAATCGAGTAATTTCTTTCCTTCAAGATACCCTTCCAGATGATCGTCAATGGATACCTTTCCAACGCCGGCCGGCGTACCGGTGAAAATCAGGTCTCCTTTTCGCAAGGTAATATACGAGGAGATGAAGCAGATCAATTCCGCTATGGAAAACAGCATTTGACTGGTATTACCTTCCTGGATTCTTTTGCCATTGATGTCCAGATGGAAATCGAGTGTCCCAGCCGCTTCCAGGCTGGAAAGAGGATGAAGCTGGCTCACCGGCGCCGAATGATCAAAGGCTTTTGCTCTTTCCCATGGAAGTCCCTGTTCCTTTAGTCGCTGCTGGAGGTCGCGGGCCGTGAAATCAATTCCAAGCCCCACAGCGTCAACATAATTGCTTGCGAACTTCCGCGAAACATGTTTCCCTTCCTTGCTAATGCGCACCACTACTTCGATCTCATGATGGATGTCCTGTGAGAATTCCGGCAGGTAAAAATCCTGGTTATCCCTTAGCAGCGCGGTGTCCGGCTTTAGAAAGATTACCGGTTCCGCAGGTACAGGATTGTTAAGTTCCCGGGCATGCTTTGGATAATTCCTACCTGCGGCAATGATTTTCATAGGGCCCAAGATATGCCGGATTATCGAAAAAATCAACCGGGAGCGGGTATTGTCCTTTTATTGGACCACCGAAATTTTGCGGGTAATATGATCGCTGTCTGCTGAAAGACGGATGAAATAGAAGCCGCCACTGACCTTGCTGCTGATGTTGAATTCGTTTGTTTTAGAACCGGCGCCTACCCGTTGAACAAGGAGAGTGGATACTTCATTTCCCAGAACATCGAGCATTTTTACCGTGACCAGCGCATTTTTCTTGATATTATAGGATATCTTCAGATTCTGGGTGTTAACGTAAAGTGGATTTGGGTAAACCTTAAAGTTAGAAATGATCTTTTCAGGATCGGGCATGTCCTGTATTGCTACCGTGCTGGTAGAATAATCGTCATCAAATCCGAACGTTGTGAAAAAAAGTAATTGCCTGTCATCATACGTTTTGACCGGATCCTGGAAAATCTTTGGCTTATTCTTTCGGTTGTCTTTCAGAAGGATGGCTGTTGCATTCACAGAATCGGCAGACTGTTTCTTTGTGGGGACAGGTTGTATCGTCGTATCGGCTTCCGCCTGCATACCTGCATTTACAGGCCAGGAAAAAGCGCTCACCTCTTCCGTTTTCGTAAATACAATCGCAGTTACGAGCGTGAAAAGAAAAAAGAAGTAATAAATCGAGTAAAGTTTTTTCATTGTCGGCTTTAACAAAGCTAAGAATTAGTTATCATTCTCAATATAAATTTTTTATTTTTTTTTAATGCTGATAAGCCGGTAATATCCCCGCAAATTACCGGCCAAATTATTGTATTGGTGACAATATTTAGCTTAGGAATAAAAAACATATTTTTGCCGGTAACAGATAAAGTTTACGTGTTGAAAAAAGATACTCATCAACTCAGCAGATTATCCGTTGCCGGATTACTCATTAGCCTGGGGATTATTTATGGCGACATAGGTACATCTCCCCTGTATGTTTTCAAGGCCGTTGTTGGTGACAAGATCATTACGGATGACCTGATCCTGGGTGCGCTTTCCTGTATTTTCTGGACACTCACGCTTCAAACCACTGTTAAATACGTGCTGATTACGCTCAGTGCAGACAATAAGGGAGAAGGCGGCGTTTTTTCCCTTTATTCACTGATCCGGCGAAAGGCTAAATGGCTGGTGATCCCGGCTATGATCGGAGGGGCAACCCTGTTGGCGGATGGTATTATTACTCCTCCGATCTCCGTTTCCTCCGCCATCGAAGGGCTGCTTATTTTGAATCCTGACGTGCCCACGGTACCCATTGTGATCGTCATCATCACCTTTCTGTTTTTCTTTCAGCAATTTGGTACCAATCTGGTGGGAAGGGCGTTCGGACCGCTCATGATCATTTGGTTCAGCATGCTGGCTATCATGGGAGCAGGTCAACTTTTCACCAATTTCAGTGTGCTGAAGGCGATCAATCCGTATTATGCGATTGATATATTAACCGGTAATCCCGAAGCGCTGGTTATTCTGGGGGCTATTTTTCTATGTACAACCGGGGCGGAGGCATTGTATTCTGACATGGGACATTGCGGTCGAAAAAATATCCGTGTCAGCTGGGTTTTTGTGAAAACTTGCTTGCTCCTGAATTATTTCGGGCAGGGGGCGTGGCTGTTAGACCACAGCGGGGGAGTATTACCTGGGAATCCTTTCTACAAAATTATGCCGGAGTGGTTCCTGATCTACGGCATCGGCATCGCTACTGTAGCAACGATCATTGCCAGTCAGGCGATGATCACCGGGGCCTTTACTCTGATCAGTGAAGCCGTACGCCTGAATCTTTGGCCAAAGGTGAAAATTAATTATCCGTCAAACGAAAAAGGACAGCTATACGTGCCCAGTACAAATTGGATCCTGTATGTGGGCTGTGTGCTGGTGGTACTCATTTTTCAAAAATCGAGTAATATGGAACATGCTTACGGGCTTACCATTATTATGTCGATGCTGATCACCACCATGCTCATGACAGTTTATCTGCGGTCGATCAAGTATCCGCTTTACCTGGTGATCCCTTTTTGCCTGCTTTACCTGGGTATCGAGTTGCTTTTCTTCTCAGCCAATATCCTGAAGTTTGTAGATGGAGGCTGGTTTACGGTCCTCGCCGGATCGCTATTGGTTTCGGTCATGTGGTGCTGGTACAAAGCCCGTAAAATACGAAACCGATACGTTCGCTTCACCGAAATAGAGAATTACTACCAGATCCTGGCCGAGCTGAGTGAGGATACAACTATTTCCAAGTATGCCTCTAACCTGGTGTTCCTGACCAGCGCTAACTTTCCATCCGAGATCGAAAACAAGATCATTTATTCCATTATCCACAAGCAGCCAAAGAGGGCTGACATATACTGGCTGGTACATGTGGATGTAATGGATGTGCCCTATGGTCGGGAATACAAAGTACAAACCTTTATTCCCAATCACTTGATCCGGATTGACTTCCGCCTGGGTTTCCGTGAGGAGCAGCGGGTGAATCTGCTCTTCCGAAAGGTTGTGGAGGAAATGGTGAAGAATAAGGAGGTGAGCATTATCAGCCGCTACGAGTCCCTGAGAAAACACAAGATAACGGGCGACTTCCGGTTTGTAATCCTGGAAAAAACTTTTTCAAGCATCTGGACGCTACCACTTTTTGAGCGTCTGATCCTTTATTATTTTATGTTCCTGAAAATGCTTTCTCTATCTGAAGAACGAGGCTTTGGCCTGGATGCGAGCTTTGTAGATGTGGAGAAGGTGCCGCTGATTATTCCTACGACAGAGGAGATTGAATTAGTGCGGGTGGATTGAGGCGCTAAGATTCTGCATTACCCGGTTTACTATGGCATCACAATAGATCAGGTTAAACTCGTACAGGTCGGAAGCAGTGTATGATTTTTCAATCTCTTTGCGTAACATAGCCTTTGACCGGTTCAATCTTACTTTTACGTTGCTTTCGCTGATATCCAGAAGCTTTGCCGTTTCCGCGGTATTCATTCCGTTGATTTCCCGCAAGGTAAAAACCATCCGGTATTCTAAGGGTATCTCCGTGAGTGCCTCTTCAATAAGGATAGACAATTCTTTCCTTCTTACGACTTTTTCAATGTCATTATTGTTACTGCTGAACATTGGAATTGCGTTTTCATTCACATTTGCAGTGATTTCGTTTTTATAACTAAACTTTTGCCTCTTTCGGTAGCATTGATTCAACATGATCCGCATTATCCACGTCTTGAAACTGGACCTTCCTTCAAAACAATGGAGGTTTTTATAGGCGTCAATGAAACTTTCCTGCATCAGATCCTGCGTGTCTTCGTGATTATAGCTGTACGATCTGCCTATTTGGTAAAGTGTTGGGTTATATCTTCTTATGATCAACTCGTAGAGTTGCTTCTCACCCTGTATAATGCGTTCTATTATTTGAGTTTCTGTCAGTGGGTTATGATTTTCCATACTTCACTAATTCCTGGGGTGGAAAGGAGGTCGTTCACTCATTAGTCACTGTTACAGAGCCTTCCATTGTCGGGTGAACGCTACAAAAATAGCGCATACTTTTATCAGGGATCGTCATCCATGATTCTCCGGGTTGAAAATCTCCGGAGCTTCGTTTTTTTGATAACTTATCGGTTACATTATGGGCAACAACTCCCTTATTTATCCAGATTACGGTATCGCCCCTGGTGAGGTTTAATTCCTGTGGCTTGAACTGCATATTCTCAATGATCACTGTGTCTGTTTTTGAACCCGTATGCGCTACTTCTGAAGTTTGATCATTACCTGAACAAGCGATCACTAAGCCGGTTCCTATTAATACACTACTGCAAACGACAATGCTTTTCATGGTCATTTGATCGATTTTTGAGCCATTTTAGCCATTTCCAGGTGATGATCCAGTAAAGGGCCGGCGCTGATCAATAATTCTTTTAACTGAGCGTTTTGTGTTTGGGGAACCAGCAATTTTTTAACAGCCTCAATAACGGCCGTGTGATAGGCAACCTCATTGTCGATATACGCCTTATCAAAAGCGTTACCTTTTAGCTTTTCCAGCTTGGCGAAGGTCTCCTTTTCCCCTTTCAATAAGGACTGGGTGACAGCATTGTCTTTGGGAGTGACCCCCAGTTTTCCAGCGAGGTCAACAGCTTGCTTAATGATACTATTATGATCCTGGATCATCGACTTTGCAAAACGCCTGACTTCTGCATTCTTTGACTTTTTTAAAGCAAACTTACCATAATTTACATCAATTTGATTGGCTGTAACAGCTACTGAGGCAATTTCCGGATCTGTCAGTTCCGGGGATTCCTGGGCGGAAACCGTACATGCAAATAGAATTGCACAAGCAAGTGTGCTGATCATTCTTCCTTTTAAATTTTGTGGCATTTTCATGATTTTGATATTTTTTACTCTATTATCTAAATAGAGTGCATGAAGCCTTAAAAGGTTACAAAAAAAATCAGGCGCTATCCTTCCCTGCGTGCGAGTTTGCTTTTCCGGATGCTATAGCTGAAATAGATTACCAGGCCAACCAGCAGCCAGATCCCAAAGCCGAGCCAGTTGCTGATGCCCATTTCGGACATCATGTACAGGCAGCAGAGCATGCCAAGGACCGGGATCAGGGACAGGTTCTTCCGGATGCTGTAATACAGGGTTAGCAGGCAGACCAGGAGGAATATCCAGACGGGGATCTTGTGTTTGAAAAGTTTCCAGCCGGATTCGTATTTGAGGCTTGACGGGATATTGAGTTCCGCCAGTTTTTGTTCGTAAGCTTTGGTGTCAAGGGTGCTGAGGTATCCTTCCAAATCATTCCCCCGGGCGGCGAATGCGAGGCTGTCGGTGGTGGCGATGTGGTTGTTGACGGTTGTTGATTGGTCCGGATCGAGGGAGGTTACCAGTGTGTGTGGGGAGTAAGCCCGGGGGCTGTTGGTCAGGAAGGAGATTGTGTTTTCCCGGTTAGTGGTAAAGGCCCAAATGGTCAGAACGGCCACAAGTATGGGCATCACATAGCGGGCATTGATGTACGGGGTTTTGAATTTTCCGCGCGGTGCGTCCGGGTCGGTTTGGATCCGGAGAACGCCGGCGCAGACCAGTGTGAAGGCGAAGAGGGTGCCAATACTGCAGAGATCGGCCACGATGTACATGTTCATAAACAGTACGGGGATAGCTACCACAAAGCCGGTGACAATGGTG
>DATCYD010000074.1:0-3877 GCA_036570465.1 Anseongella sp. | reverse complement strand
ATGCGATCACGCTGCCCCTTCGCGAACAGTTTGATGCTGCGGACCTCTATTATGCCACTTTATTGCATGAACTGGGGCATTGGACCGGTCATCCGACGCGCCTTGATCGCGATCTGGTCCACACTTTTGGATCTGAAGGGTATGCCAGGGAGGAACTACGCGCCGAAATCGCCTCGCTGCTAATAGGAGAGGAACTTCATATCGGGCATGATCCCACCCGGCACGCTGCCTATGTCGCTCACTGGATTAAGATCCTGGAAGACCATCCATTTGAGATCCACGCTGCTGCCGCCGATGCGGAAAAAATCTTCAAGTACCTCACCGCCCTGGAACGGAAGCAGGAAATCAAAGCAGAGCAGCACGGCGATCGGGTTCAGCCTTTTGCCCTGGAAACCGGAGATGTTATTTCTTACAAGGAACATCGTTACGAGGTACTCAGAAGCGATAAATCAATTATTATCCAGGATCAGCTCAGCGGCGCGCAAGTACGGCTTCAAAAAGAGGACGGTTTATACCGTTCACTAGTTCAGCACAAGGCGCAATCAATGGGTAGGGGTGTCTCTCAGCAGTTGCCCCAGGACAAAACGATGTCCGATGAACCTCACGCAGTGGAATCATTAGGAAGCCGTTATCATAGGTGATATCAAAAACACAATATCATGACCGATCAAATTTTTAAGGAAAAGGATCTTCCTATGGAAGACCTGAAAAACCTGGGCCTTTATTCCGGGGACCGGCTCGACATGGATAAGGAAAACCTGAACGCTCTGCTAGCTGGAAGAAGGACAGATATGATTACCCTCAGCAATCTTAAAACCGAGGGTTTTCTCATTGAACAGTTGGATGCCAAGCTGTCTTTACGCCGCCAGCCGGATGGAACATTGTCCCTTAGCGTGCATCCTGTTTACAAGGAAGCCCAGCTGCATGATCAGCTGATTAATCGTGAAGCCGAACAACTAAAAAGCGGAGAAGTAGGCAGCATTGTAAAGACTTACAAGGATGGGGCCGACAATGAGAAAACGATCGTTATCGAATACGATAACAAAACGAGGGAGTTCGTTTCCTATAACTCCGAAAAGGTCCGGGCCCCGGATCAAGTGAACGGTCAAACGCTTTCACCCGAGCAGAAAACCATTTTCCGAAAGGGACGGATGATAGAACTGTCTGACGGAACGCAGATACAGTTCCGGGCAACCGAACGCAACGGTCTGCTTTCAAATCGTACCGGATTGGTGCTGTCGGTCCTACTTGACGGCGGTATGTCCTACCTTTTAATTACCGGGATACACAACCTGTTTGGACACAAAAGTGAGCAGCTGACAACCTTTACCAAGGGGTATCATCAGGCTCTTAAGGATATGCAGGTTCAGGGGCATGTCGAGCGGGACGAGAAACAACTCCAGGAACCCGCTTCAAATGGCCCTAAACAGCTTAGGCGCGGATATAAAAGAGGCTATTCAAGGTAATTAGCAGGCGTGGTAACTTCCTTTGATCATTTACGACTGCATCCGGCAGTGTTAAGGTTCTTCAGGCTCCACTTCCGCTTTTTATCCGACGGCCACATTCAGTTCCGGTACCTGGGTGAGTCTGGAGAAGATGAACAAGAAATTTTCAGCCTCACCTGCCGGTGCGTTCCCTGTACATCGGCATTATGGATAGCCTGCCCGGTATACGCTCAGGCGGTAAAACATTGCTTTCTCTTTAATTCGGCCGCCGAAGCGATAAGCTTTTCTCATTACTGTACCAGGCATATTTCGGGAAGCCAGGACAAAGCGTTTGTATCCCTCGGGCTTCTGCCGCGAGAGGAGCAGGTGGAGCGGATTCGGAACATGTATCCGAATGCGAAACTTCACACTGTTTTCGGCAGCGATCTTCCCGGAAGGGTGATGGACTGTAAAATAGCCCTGTGGTCCAAACGCAGGGATGCAAGATTTACCTACGACCGGGAATACATACAAGTCGCCATCGAAGGCCGCTTGCACCCGATACCTGCCCAAGAATTTTCGCTTAACCGCTTTGAGCGTACTACCGGCCTGAGGGCAGGGATTCGAACCCATAAATCCAAAAACAGCTTTTCTTCATTTCTAGAAATGTTGATCAACAACGCATCAGCGTAATCAAGTAACGCATTTTTATTAACCTTTTAATGGATGAACAATGAACGAGAAAAATCTTGATTATCTGCAAAAGCAGCTCTTCACGCTTGGCTTTAAGGACAAACTTAACAATGTTCTGGAACAAGCTATCTCCAAGGAACTTCCTGAATTTACGATCGGCCTGAATAACAGAAGAAAAGGTGAAACGGGAGGCTTCGACCATCTGCGCTATGAACTCAATTTCAGCAGGAGCAAAAAAAGCGACCTCTATTTCCTGAATGACTACGAAGTGGGCTTGCGTAAGGAGGGCGATCCCTGGCCCCGCGTACAGCTATTTGATCTGGAACAACATCATCGTGTGACGGCGCTGGAAGCCTATAATTTATTATCAGGCCGTTCTATCTACAAGGAAATATTTCGGGAAAAGAAGGAAGACAAACAGAATTTGGAAACAGAGAGGCCAGATAAAACCAGTATCTGGATGAAACTCAATATGGATGTTACCGAGGCTTATGGTTATCATCCTGTGCAGCGGTTTTATCCTGAATACGGGTACATGCTGGAAGAATCCCTTAGCAAATATCCTTTCATCAGCCTGGAGGACGCCGAGAAAAAAGAAGGAGTGCTGAAAGACCTGAAAAAGGGGAAGCTGGCGGAAATGAGGTTGGATGTAAATGGCGAGTTGGTTCCTGTTTTCGTAGCAGCAAATCCGGAAATGAAGACCATCGATATTTACGACAAGCAAATGACGGAGCTTCGCAGCGAGGACATTTTTCCAGCGAATGAGAAAGATGAAAATCAACAGAGCCAGTCTAAGAATGCCTCTGTTTTACAAAACGATCAGGGGCTTCCTTCTCAGTTATCCGTTAAACCTTGGGAGCAGGATGAGCACTCAGAGAAAAACATCGTTTCCAGAGGAAGGTAACCTTAGATTCATAGATTAAATACTGCCATATCAGAGCACGGTGGCGGAGAAATCTCCCACCGTGCTTTTTAACCAAACCCCCAAGTGCAATGGAATATATATTGAATAAAATCGACCGGATCAGAATGGCTGGCCAGGCTACACTGAAGCTTTGCCGCAATTCTCCTTTTTTCATCTATAACGGCAACAGATTTAGACTGCATCGTCTTGGCAAGCCTGGCCGTAAATGCCGGGTTGTCCTGATTGTAAAGCACAAAAAAGTGAATTTCAGTATTAACGATATCCGTTAAGGCAACAGCTACCCCACAATAACAAACGATTCATTTAACGATAAAAACTCTGAATGACCAAAATCAGATTCAAGACACCCCTTACCTACTATGGAGGCAAACAAAAGCTCGCCTCCAAGATCATTTCTCTTCTGCCCCCTCATATCCTTTACTGTGAGCCTTTTGTCGGCGGCGCGGCAGTTTTTTTCGCGAAAGAACCCTCCCAGGTCGAGGTGATAAACGACACTAATAAGGAACTGATGAATTTTTATCGCATCGTGCAGCAGGATTTTGTTGCACTGGAAAGGGAGATCCGCATCAGCTTGCATAGCCGTGACCTGTATCGTAAGGCCTGGGTGATCTATGCCAATCCTGATCTGTTCAGTGAGGTAAAAAGAGCCTGGGCTGTTTGGATGCAAAGTACTCAAGGGTTCAGCTCAATGCTGGATGGCTCCTGGGGATACGATAAAAAATCAAACCATACGACACAGAAGGTTGTCGGCAAAAAGGAAAGTTTTACCGAAGAACTGGCTATTCGTCTGCAAAACTGTCAAATAGAATGCACGGATGCACTCTATATAATCAGG
>DATCYD010000073.1:0-16056 GCA_036570465.1 Anseongella sp. | reverse complement strand
GTTGGTAGGCGCGCCTCCGGGCTATGTCGGATACGATGAAGGCGGACAGCTGACCGAAGCCGTCCGGCGCAAACCCTATTCCGTGGTGCTGCTGGACGAGATCGAAAAAGCGCATCCGGATGTATTCAATATTCTTCTGCAGGTATTGGACGATGGACGCCTTACTGACAACAAAGGACGCACCGTTGACTTCAAGAACTGCATCATCATCATGACTTCCAATATTGGCTCGCAGATCATCCAGGAAAGTTTTTCAGAAATGAACGAAGCCAATAAGGAGCATGTAACAGCGGCAACACGAAACCAGGTTTTCGAGCTATTGAAAAAGACCATCCGTCCCGAATTTCTGAACCGCATTGACGAGATCATCATGTTCAGCCCGCTGGAACGGGAACAGATCCGCCTGATCGTGGGCATGCAGTTCAAGCAGCTGCAAAAGCAACTTCATGAAATGGGCATAGAGATCACCGCCTCGGACGAGGCCCTCGACTGGCTGGCCCAACTGGGTTACGATCCACAGTTCGGAGCCCGCCCGCTCAAGCGCGTGATCCAAAAGAAGATCATGAACGAGCTTTCCAAACAGCTCCTTGCCGGCGCCATCGAAAAAGACTCAAAAATCCGCCTGGACATGTTCGACAACAAATTCGTCTTTTTCAACGAAAACGAACAAAACGCAGGCGCAACCCCGTCCGGGTCCGCGCCTGCATCCTGACAGACGGGTTACAGCACCAGGTCTCCGCCGGTATGAAAGGCATTGTTCAGAAGCCCTTCGACATTTGTTGAGGGGCTTCATTTTCTATATATAAGTAATTGGTTTTAAGAGAATAAAACTTATAGCTATAGGATTTCTCTTGACACGAGAACTGATTCTCCCTACCTTTATCCGACACAGAATTCAACATCTATGAATACCTTTATGGAAGGTTTACCCCGATCCCGGCAAGTAACGGAGCGCCCCCCGGCCAGTTATGGTGGACGCTACCTGGATATCCGGCGAGATCATGCCTTTAAGCACACTTTCGGCCGTGAAGAAACCAAGGAACTGCTGATCGATCTGCTAAACTGCCTGATGGAAGGCAGAAAAACGATCCGGGATGTGCGGTTCTCATCAGTTGAGCGGCAAGGCGGACACCCCGGAAGCAGAACAGTCCGGTTCGACATACAATGCACCGCAGACAATGGAGAGCAGTTCCTCCTCGAAATGCAGTTTGAGCCGCTCGACAATTTATCAGGCCGGGTGAGGTTCTACTCCAGCCGAATGGGCAGCGATCAGGTGCCTTCAGGTAAAAAAGGGGATGGCTTTCCGATGCCGGAGATTTACGTGATCGTATTCACGGTATTCGATCCCTGGAAGGGTGAAGCACATCAGGCCAGATTGTCGCAGGACTATATCAATTCATTTGACTTCCGGCATATCAAAACCTGTGAGCCCCTTCCGGGCACAACGGAAATCATGATGGTCGAACTTGGAAAGTTCAAGAAGTCGATAGAAGAATTGACTTCCCGGATGGATCAGTGGATGTTCCTGTTCAATCACCTGCATCAACTGGCTGAACCGATCTTCACCGGGGACCCGATATTTCAAAGACTATTTCAAGTTACTGAATTTAATAAACAAAAATTGGAGGATCAAATGATATTTATTGATCGGGAACGAGACATGCGAAACATCAAGAACAGATGGCGACGGGAAGCCCGCGAAGAAGGACTGAAGGAAGGGCGAAAGGAAGGGCGAAAGGAAGCTGAGAGCGAGAAAGACCTTTCCTTTGTCCGGACGCTGATCAGCGACACAGATTTCAACGACCAGAAGATCGCTGCGCTGACCGGGTTGGAAGAGGAGACGGTAAAAAAAATACGTAACTGAAAATTAATATCGATCATTCGGTCGTTCTCCCATTTCCAGGGTTAAAACGCCTCCATTGGCAACCGCTTCAAAAGGGATAAAGGGTTCATGAAGGGTGGTTCCGTTCAGCGTAAATGACTGGACATACTGCTTCTGCGCGCTGGTTCCGCGGGCTTCGATCACGAACTGTTTCCCTTTGTAATAATCCTGGTTGAGCTGAATAGTGATCTTTTCAAACAACGGACTGCCAAGGCCGAAACCGGGCCGGGCCTCTGTAAGTCCTTTGACGTCAAACAAACCGATGGAAGAGATCACATACCAGGCACCCAACTGGCCCTGATCTTCGTCTTGCCCATAGCCGTAGCCATGAACGCCTTCTGTGCCGTAAAATTCGTTGCAGATGGCCCGGACCCATTTCTGGGTGAGGGACGGTTTTCCGGAATAGTTGAACATCCAGGAAATATGCAGATTGGGCTGATTTCCGTGATTGTAGAGCCCTTCCAGACCGGCAAAGGCGTCGATATTCTTTCCTCCCCCGAAAACGGCTTTTTGGGATACAGTAAAAATGCTGTCGAGACGGGAATTAAATTCCCGGGTGCCGAGTCTTTTTACGAGGCTTTCCGGTTCGTGCGGCACGTAAAAAGTGTATTGCCATGCGTTCCCTTCCTGAAAGCCCCGCCATACTTCTTCAGGACGAAAATCCGGCATAAATTCGCCATTGGCATAGCGCGGGCGCATAAAACCGGTGGTGGGATCGTAAATCTTTTCCCAGCCTTTCGACAGGCGCATCAGCTCGGCGTAGTCTTTTTCCTTCCCAAGTAATTTCGCCCATTGAGCTACCGCGAAAGAACTGAAGGAATACTCCAGCGTGTGGGAACCGGAAAAACGCCACGCTTCATCGGGACCGTCGGACTGGTCCAGGTGGTTGACAAAACCGTATTTCACAAAGCGGTCCACGTCCAGCTTGCCGGCGCCCCGGGGGCGGTTCTCCCCGTCGATCTCGTTTTTGAGCGAAGCCTCATATCCGGTTTTTATATCAAAATCGCGGATGCCGCACATATAGGCGCTGGCAATAGCCAGGCTGACGAAATTAGTACCGACGCCGGAGACGTACCGGCTGTTGGCAATGCCGTCGCCCAGCCAGCCTGCGTCCTTATACACCAGGAGCTGGCTTTTGATAAAATCAGAATAATATTCCGGGTAAGCCAGGGCCCACAACTGAGTGAGGTTCCAGAAGCCGCCCCAGATGGCGTCCGTATTATAGTGGTTATAGAGCGGACGGCCGCGGCGATCCAAGGGAATCTGGCCTACGCTGCCATTGTTCCCGGGATAAGCGCCGTTGACATCACTGGCCAGGCCCCGGCCCAGCAAGGCGTGGTACAGCCCGGTATAGAACTTCACCTTATCATCCCGTTTCGGGGTTTCCACGCGTATGCGTCCCAGGTAGCTGTTCCATGTTCTGTGGGATTGCTGACGCGCCTCATCGAAATCCATCCTGCGAGCTTCGCTCTCCAGATTCAGGCGGGCGTTTTCGATCGACGTATAAGACAGGCCCGCCTTAATGGTTACGGCCTCTCCTTCCTTCGTCGAAAAACTAAGATAGAATCCGGCGCCCTTGCCGGTCAGCTCCTTTTCGCCAGGAAGGACGTCACCACCCCGGAATACGCCGTATGCAGACGGTATTTTATCCACCACAGCTGAAAAATACATGCTCACTTCCGCTCCTGGCTGGTATTTCTGAACGTAGGCCGGCAGCGTTGTCACGAATCCTTCAATACGGCCATCGGAGGTCCTGTAAACGTGAGCATCTTTTACCGGTCCGCTTTCCCCCTGCTGGTTTCCAATGTCGAACAGAATGTGTGCTTGTTCCGAAGCAGGAAAGGTATAACGATGAAAGGCTACCCGCGGGGTGGCCGTCACTTCAGCCTGGATCCCGTATTTGTCAAGCAATACTGAGTAATATCCGGCTGTCGCTGTCTCATTTTCACGGCTAAACCGAGAGCGGTATCCTTTTTCAGGCTCTTTCAAGGTTCCGGGAACGGTTATCAACTCACCGGTAAGTGGTGCGAAAACCACCCCGCCTATCTGAAATTCATGAAAATTAGGGAATCCTTCGATCGATCCGTGGCGATAATCGTAGCCCACGGCCTCCCAACCGGAGGGGTTGCCATAATGTCCGTTCGTGGACGGACCAGGTTTGGCCATCCCGAAAGGTAATGACCCTGGCGCAAAATGGAACCAGCGGCAATGGGCCGTCCCGATCAGCGGATCCACATAAGTGGTCAGATCTTCCCGGGATGATTGAGCGGTGACGGACGGAGTATTGGCCAGGATCAAAAATCCCAGCAACAACATACTTCCTGTTTGAAGAATTCTACTCATAACCTGTTTAGTTTCGACAACCAATATAAAAAAATGCTCCCGTAAGCTGATACGGAAGCATTTTTTTAACATCTGATTTTAATGTCAGCTCAGTGAGATGTGACTAAAATCCCGGATTCGGAACCAGCTCGTTGTTATTATCCAGTTCACGTTTGGGAATTGGGAACAGCAAGTGCTTTTGGGCAAAAGTGGCCCCGAAAGTCGTGGTATGCCCAACGAAATCATCCCATGTACCGGTCACATCATTCTTGACCTTGCGGGTGCGGATCATATCAAACCACATCTTGCCTTCATAGCACAGCTCAAAATTACGCTGAGACCACACTTCCTTCTCAAAGGCATCCATCGAAAGATTACCGATGGGCCCCAGATTGGCCCTGTCCCGGACCTGATTTACATATCCTCGAGCCTGCGCATTGGGTCCGCCATCGGCCCGGTTAGAGGCTTCGGCATACATGAGCATTACATCGGCCAGCCGGTAAACTGTAAAATTCACCGGAGAATTCGCGTCACCATCGACTGCCTGCTTATTATAATATTTATAAATATAAGGCGCTCCGAGATTGACCTGCGGAGAACCGGGAGGCGTATAGGTTGTAAAGAAAAACTGTTTTTCATCGGCTCTCTTATCCCCGGCAGCATAGCTGTTTACGAATTGTTCGGTGGGAACCAATCCGCCGTATTCGTCGGCGTAAGCTGTCGAAATATCAAAGCCCAGCGGGAGACACACCGGCGTCAGGCCTGAGTTTCTGTTCTCCTCATCGTACTGTACCTGAAAGATCAGCTCGCCGCTATTTTCCTTTCCGGGATCGCGCAAATCTGCATACGTTGGAAAGAGGATGTAGCCCCCGTCCTGGATCAGTTCCAGGGAACGAATGGCTGACTCCCCGTAAAACTCATCCCCTGCCTGTACCGGATAACCAGCATAGGTCAGGTAAACATCTGCCAACAGCGCTTTAATAAGGCCCATGGATACTCGTCCGGTAGCATCCTTCCAGGGCAATGTACTACCTTCAGCAAAGAGCAGATCGGGAATAATGATATCATCATAAATTTCCTTAACCGGTGAACGGGGCGTCTGGATCTGGCCCAGGTCGGAAATATTCTCAGTGATCTTGGGAACATCACCAAACATACGCACCAGGTAAAAATAATAGAAGGCCCGCAACGTACGCACTTCGGCAAGCAAGTTAGTCCGCTGTCCTTCTTCCAGTGCGGAAAATTCATTCAATTCTTCCAGGGCGATATTGCAGTTCTGAATGCCACGGTAAAACCGTCGCCAATAATCGCCAATGTAAAAGGCATCTGCATCGTAAGTCAGATTGTTGAATTTAAAGGCTTCGGTCTGTGGCACACCACTGGCCTTCCCGGTCATGAATTCCAAAAAGGAAAGGGTATTTCCGCCCCAGCCGCCGGCTCCCTGAGCGAGCACATCCAGCTCCGTATAGGCACTGGTGGCAAAGGCCTGTGCTACTTCTTCACTGGTTAGGTTTGCATCGGTGGTCAGGGAACCGGGATCTTCCTCCAGGAATGATTCACACGAACCCATGCAAAGGGCCACGGACGCAAGTGCTGTATAATATAATAGCTTTTTCATGGTCATTTGAATTAAAAGGTAACGTTCACACCTAAGTTAATGATCCGAGGTTTCGCGTAAGGGTAAAAGTCCAGTCCCTGTGCATGGGAATACCCGTAGGTTTCCACTTCCGGATCGTAGCCCGAATAATCGGTTACCAGGAACAGGTTCTGGGCCGAGACGTACACCCGGAAACGCTGCACATTTATTTTCTGCAGGGTCTCCTGCGGAAGACTGTATCCCAGTACAATATTCTGCAGCCTCATGAAGGAACCGTCTTCTACCCACCAGCTATCAATATTGGTAGTATAATAGGTCCCCCAGGCCCGTACCTCAGCGATCATGGCATCCTGGTTATCCGGGCGCCAGGCGTCCAGCACCGTGGCATAACTGTTGGTCAGGGTCTGACGGTCCTCCGCCGAGTGTTTGGTGGCATTGATGACATCATTTCCGTAGGAAAAGCGGAGATCAAACGAAAAGTCGAAATTCTTATAGGTAATCTCATTGGTCATATTACCCACCCATTTTGGATACATCCGGCCAATGATTGACTCGTCATCTCCGTCTATGGTAGTATCTCCATTCAGATCAGCCAGTTTCAGGTCACCGGGAAGCACTCCGTACAAATCGGCCTGGTCTGCTTCATCAGTGCCCCATGTGCCCAGCCGGGTCTTTCCCCAAATGGTACCTATGGGATGTCCTACCCGCAAAATATTGGTTTGTCCCAGGAACCACGGACCTGGAAAAATATCTGCATTGTCATTGGCCAGCTGAATGATCTCGTTGCGGTTTGAAGCCCAGTTGATGGAAGTACTCCAGGTGAAATCACCGGAACTGACATTGAGTGAACTAATCGATACTTCAACCCCTTTGTTCTCAACCGAACCAATATTGCGGGTAACTCCGTCCAATCCGGTTGACCAGGGCAGCGGCGCCGAGAGTAACAGATCGTCTGTGCGCTTGTGGTAATAATCCAGTTCCAGCGACAAGCGGTCATTCCACAAGCCCAGTTCCAGACCTACGTCAAACTGTTTGGTTGTTTCCCACTTGAGGTCAGGGTTACCAAAACTACTGCGATAAAGTCCTGTTTGCAGTCCGTTGGCAAATAATACATTGGCAGTGCTCAGGAACTGCAGGGAAGCATATGAATCCAGCTCCTGGTTCCCTGTATGGCCATAACTGGCCCGCAGTTTCAGATTACTGATACCCGGAGACCCTTGCATAAAGTCTTCTTCCGAGACTCTCCAGGCAACCCCTGCAGAAGGGAAAAAAGCATATTTATTGTTCTTACCGAACTTCGAAGAACCATCGTAGCGGCCTGTGACAGTGAGCAGGTACTTATTTTTATAGCTGTAATTCCAGCGGGTAAAGTAGGAATTCAGTTGCGAGCCCTCAACTCCGCTTCCGATATTCCCTTTGGCAATCGTACCTGCGGCCGGAAGATTTCTCCACTGGAAAAAGTCATCCAGGAAATTCTCCGCGCTCACTGAAAGCCGTTCATAGTTATCCTTGCTCCAAGACATACCGCCCAAACCGGTAATTGAATGATCGCCTATTTCCTTATTCCAGGTCAGGTAATTTTCGCTCTGCCAGTACGTACGATTTTCAATACCTACACTGGCAACCCCGCGCTGGTCAGCTGAAAGATTTCGAAGTTCCCTGCCGGAATAAAAATTATTCTTATCATCATCGAGTAAGGCGCTGAACTGGGTCTTGAATTCCAGGCCCGGCGCGATCTTAAAGTTCAGGTAAACATCCCCATACAGCTGGGAAGTGATCCGGTCGGTACCGCGTTCCCGGGCAACCCGCACCGGGTTATCTCCTTCAGCCGAGGAATAAAAATCATTGTTCTTGCTCCAGGTACCGTCAGGATATTTAATCGGAACAATGGGAATCATTTCCGTTACCAGACGGGGCATATTGAGCGCTCCGTTCGCATCGTCTATCACATGCTGCTTGTTCCGGACACCCATTACGCTGCCACCGATGGTCAACCATGGTTTTACATCGCTGTCAAGTGACACTTTTCCATTAAACCGGTTATTCCAGGAATTAATCATAATCCCCTGCTCACCCACATAACCGAGTGAAAAACTATAACGGGTTTTTTCAGTGCCTCCCCTCAGGGATAAACTATGGCTGTTAGAAACCGCCGTGCGATACACCTCGTCTTCCCAATCGGTATCATAAAGCGGATTACCACTAGCGTCAAACAGCAGCGGAAAATCAGCGGGATCGAATTTCGTGTATTTTCCCTGGGCATAACCGGCCGGATCATATTTCTCCGCATTGTCATACGCCCGGTGATAGATCTCCATAAACTGGGCTGCATTCAGGCTTGGTACGCTCCGCTGGCGGGCGCCTACCGAAACAAATCCACTGTAAGAGATCTGACTGGCGCCGCTGATCCCACGTTTGGTGGTAACCAGCAACACACCATTGGCACCACGGGCTCCGTAAATAGCCGTAGCTGAAGCGTCTTTCAACACTTCAATGGAAGAAATATCATTCGGATTAATCATGTTAAGGTCCACCCCGATAATTCCGTCCACCACTACAAGTGGTTCTTTTCCCGTATTGATTGAATTAATCCCCCGGATGCGGATCCTGGCCGAACTGCCCGGCGCAGCGGCGTTGTTAAGCACTTCAACGCCTGCAATCCGCCCCTGAAGCGCCTTCACCGCGCTTACCGGAGAACGATCCACAAGCTCTGTTGCACTGATGGTCCCGACCGAACCGGTCAGATCCGACCTTCTGGCCGTACCATAACCGATCGCCACCACTTGCTCCAGTTGTTCTGTGTCTTCTTCCATGGCCACATTGACAACTTCACGTCCATTCACAGCTATCTCCTGCGTAGCAAAGCCAATGAAGGTAAATACCAGTGTCGCATCTCCCGAGGACAACTGCAAGCTATAATTCCCAGCAGCATCGGTAGCCACCCCGATGCTTGTTCCCTGGACGGTCACCGCTACACCCACGATTGGTTGATTATCAGCGGCGCTGGTAACCTTTCCAGTTACCTCATGCTGGGCAAGAGCTGTCCAGCTGAAGCAGACCATGCAAATAAGCATGATTGACAATGTCTTTAGTTTCTGTCTCATGAGATTTTGGTTTTGTTCATATGTTTATACATGAATGTAACGTTAAAGTTAGTAAAAAACCTGTTACCTCACAAAAAAATCAACTCTTGATTATTTTTATTTTTCCGTACGCCACATTTCCTGGATCTGTTCAAGGGTTTTTCCACGGGTTTCAGGAACCAGCCTGTACACCACCAAAAAAGCGATTCCGCAAAAAACCGCAAAGATCCAAAAAGTAGCTGCCGTACCCGCTGCTTCCAGCGAAATTGGCGTCAGTTGACCTACGATGGTATCTGCCACCCACATGGTCATAATACTGATGGCCAGTGCACGCCCTCTTATTTTATTGGGGAATATTTCAGCCGCGACAACGAATTTCAGCGGACCGATGGAGAAGGCGAAGCAAATCAGAAACAACAAGGCGCTTAGCAGAAGCAGTAAACTACCCGTTGCACCAAGATAAAAACAAAGGCCGGTGGCAAATAAGCTAAGAGCCGCTCCTGCCGAACCAATCAGGTACAGCGGCCGCCGTCCCAGCTGATCCACTTTCCAAATGGCAATGAACGTAAAAAGCATGTTGGCAGCGCCCAGGATGATCTGGCTAAGCAATGCATTGCTCAGGCTAAGACCGGCATCATTCAGAATTCTGGGACCGTAATAAATAATGGCATTAATCCCGCTAAACTGGGAGAACAGAGGCAGCAATATCCCAATCAGGAGGGCTTTTCGCATGCCTGGACGCAATAAATCACGGTAACTGCCACTTTCCTGCCCAAGGGTCTGCCGGATGGCTGCCATATCACTGGCAGCGGTCTGCGGCCCATTGATCTTCGCCAGCACAGTCAATGCACCTTCCCTTCTGCCCTGTTGCAGCAACCAACGCGGACTTTCCGGCACCAGGAAAAGCCCAAACAGAAACAACAGGGAAGGGAACACACCCACGCCAAACATTCCCCGCCAGGCCTCTTGTATAAAAACAAGCGGCCAAATGCCTGCTGCAGCCACTGCTTGATGCGTATTTGCGTATTCATGCAATCCGGCATTGCTCAGGAAAGCCAGCAGGATCCCAATGGTAATCGCCAGCTGGTAAAAGGTTACCAACCTCCCCCGTATCCGGGCCGGTGCGATCTCTGAAATATAGAGTGGTGCTACGTTGGATGCCACTCCTACCCCAATGCCACCCAGCACACGGGCAGCAATCAGCATGGATAATCCCGGCGCCAGGCAGGTGCCCACGGCAGAAAAGAGAAAAAGCAGCGCCGCCAGAAGCAGCATCTTTTTTCTACCAAACCGATCGCTCAGCTCGCCTGAAAAAGCGACTCCGGCAATACAGCCGATCAGGGCGGAAGAAACAAACCAGCCTTCTTCCACCGCTGTCAATGAAAACTGTTCTTTGACCAGCGGAAGTACGCCGGAGATCACAGCCATATCAAAGCCGAACAACAGGCCGCCCAGGGCCGCCACAAAGGTCACAAGAAACAGGAAAAATGAATTGTTTTGCCGCATATGGTTTAGGTTATGGGCTCATGCCCGGGTTAGCAATATTCATCCTTGACAAACGCCCGCACAATTCTGGCAGGCGACGCTCCATGGTTTATCACACGGTACGAACCTGCATTAGCCGGGATCACAAAGGTTTCTGCATATCGCACCAGCAATTGCCTTGACTCAGTGATGACCAGTACAGATTCACCTTCGACCAGATTCAGTATATGCGCCTGGCCCGCAGTATCCAAACTCATTTCACCGCCAAACTCAAGGCGTTGAATACGGTAAAAATGTTCCGGATGGGTGGGCAGCTCCAGCAACTTCCAGTCATTCCCTTCTTCCAGCAGGCGTGGTACCGATATCAGTTCTTGCTTCACCCGGTTTCCACTTCTGGAAAAATCCAGATTCTCCAATCCACGTTTTATGTTTAATGGCCGCGGTTTTCCGTCCAGGTCCATTCGCAGCCAGTCATATAATTTAAACGTATAAATATAAGGCGTACTGCTAATCTCCAGCACCAGGTTGTTCTCCCCTGAACAATGGATCGTGCGGTTAGGAATCAGGAACAGATCGTGTTTTTTAGCTGGAAAAACCTGAACAAAGGCCTTCGCATCCATCGGCACGTTTTCAGCCGCGCTTTTCTCTATCGCCGTCCGGAATCCGGTTTCGCTTACCCCTTCCTGAAAGCCCAGGTAAACCTCCGCCTCGGTTCCCGCATCAAGAATATAATAAGTCTCATCTTGTGTAAAGTTTTCACCAAAATGTTCTTTTATATAGTCGCCAGCCGGATGACATTGCAAAGAGAGGTTTCCTCCGCTAAACGTATCCAGAAAATCGAATCGGATTGGGAACTGGTCACCAAAACAGGCAGCCGCTTTTCCCAGAATGGCTTTGTTATCCTGATACATAAGAAAGTCGAAACTTACTTCCAGCAATTTTCCTCCGCTTTCCAGGACAATCCCATTCTCAGGAGTAATGAGCTCAAAAGACCAGGCATAGTTAGGTTCTTCCTGCGACAATCCATCGAAATGTTGCTTCATCCAGTCACCTCCCCATGCGCCAGCCTCAAACCATGGACGCGCTCTGAATACGTTGGCAGACATCTTTTTCAAGGTATCCCGAAAGGCATCGCCATTCATCCAGGAAATATCCGATAACCGTTGCTGGTCCACAACAACAGAAAGCCGGGGAAACAGAGCCTTCTTATGTTTATTCAGCACCACCCAATCAACGAAATAGAACCGTTTGTATTGAATTCGGGGAAGTGACGGCGCCCTGGCGCCGATATTACAGGCCGTACCCGCCCGGGACCGGTATTGAATTTCATTCTTGGGAACATCCAGGAACAATACCGGCCCCTCCCACCGGGCCAATGCAGCGCCACTACCATATAAAATGTTCAGGCCCCTTCCGGCCGGTTGGATAGCTGCCAGTTTCTTTTCGTCAAAAAAATCTGTCAGATCACCAGTAAACAATCGTCCGAAGACAGGATCATCCCCACCCAGGTAAGGTTTCAACATGCTGTTGACCTCCTTTTCTTCTTTCAGCGCCACATCCACACAAAACCAATGGGTCGTTGTCCCATATTCGCGCAACGCCAGATCCAGGCTTTCCACAAAATGCTCCCAATGGACACCGGAATACCCATCGATCATAACCGTTGAAAAACTGCTCAGGTGCTCCGCCAGGGAGGCATAGCCAGTTTGAATACGACCGGCTTCAAGTGGATAAGTGGGGAACAAATCGTAAGAAGACAGCTGACCGGCCCCTTTTTCCAAAGGTAGCAAGGGTTGATGCGTCTTCCGAAAGGCGCGTTTTTCTGGCGGATTGGATAAATGTCTTGTTTGGGACAGGTGTCCGGCAACTGCTCCTTTCACAGATAGCGCAGAAGTATCGTCGATCACGTGACCAGAATTATTACCGGCGTTATCAGTAGCAGGGTCACTTCCGGAGGTGTCACCAGCCACGCGAATAGTTACTTTATGGTTCATGGATAGCAAGTCAATAAATGGTTCTTTGAATAAGGCAAATGCTTTGGAAATATTTCCACCGAAGACAATCCCGGTAGGAAGAAATTCTCTGATCACAGGTGACAACACTGCCGCCAGATGCTCCCCCAGTTCAGCGAACACCTGACGACTTATTTCATCGGACAAGGATGCAATATCTTTTACCTCCGCAGTCTTATTCCCGGTTAGCTCCTGATACCGTTTTAATATCCAACGGGATGAAATATAATCTTCAGCAATCCCGTCCTGATAAGGCGTATTATAAAGTTCACCCCCTCCGGGCATTTGGGCAACATCAAGTAATTTTCTATGATCGTAATAGGCGCCTCCCAGGCCGGTACCCAGTGTAATGGCAAGGACACGCTCATTCTGCCAGCCGTATTCATTCACTGCTCCAAGCAGAAAAGCATCTGCATCGTTGATAAAAGAAGGTTTACAAATGCCGGCCAAACCATTTAACTGGCTTCGCAGCGTGGTTTTCAGATCGGCGCCGAAAAAATGGTCGTATTTGCATTGGGCATGGATCCCACAAATGCCCTTATCATAAATAAAAGGACCGGGAAACGATAAGGCAATGCCCGAGACGTTCAGTTGTCCGGAAATACGCCTGAGCTCTTCCACCATATTTTTAACCACTTCTTCAAAAGGTTCTCTGCTGTTCAAAGGCACTTCATGCGACCTTTCCAGGAATAATTCGTTTCCTGTTTGGCGTACCAGCCCTGTGGTAATGTGGCTGCCGCCTATATCAGCCCCTATGTAATATTGTGTTCTCTCCACATTTATTCAGATATGAATACAAATATGTTTAAATGTATGAACATATCAAAATTAAATTTTTACCCCCTGCCATATCCGGAACCAGCAGGTGGTAATCAGGAATTCCGGCGAATATTTATAGAATAAGCGAATTTGTCACTCCGGTAATAACCCAGGTTGTATTCAATGACCCGGTTGCCCGTATCGTAAACCGTACGTTTACGGAAAAGAACAGGTGCATTTTCTTCAATTTTAAGAAGATCCGCCACTTTATCGCTTGCCTTGATGGCCTTTAATTCTTCGTGGGAATAGGTAGGGTAAATCGAAAATTTATCTTCAAACAGCTGATACAGAGGCCTGGAGAAGTCTTCCTTTCCTGTAAGCGGAACACGTGGATGGAACCAGGAAATAAAATAAACGAAAGGGCCGTTTTCATCGCCCCGAAGACGTTCCAGCTTAATAACCTCCGATCCTTCCTGCACCTGGAATAACTCCCGCACGCCGGCAGGCACCGGTTCACTCTGGATATTGACCAGGTAATTCCGGACCTTAATTCCGCGCCGGTTCATTTCCTGGGTAAAACTATGCCATTCATCCAGATGGGTAGTAATGGTTCGCGGCGCCACCATGGTCCCCACCCCCTTTTTCCGGATCAGAAGCCCTTCTACCACCAACTTGTAAATACCTTGCCTGACCGTGTTTCTTGAAACACCGAACTTCCTTGCCAGCTCTTCTTCCCTTGGGAGAAGTTTTCCCCCATCGTAATCGCCGCTTTCTACCAGACTCCTGATCAGCATCTCTATTTGCTTATGCAGGGGAACCGGTGATGTGTGATCAATCTGCATAATCAAACATACAAATTTGTGGCAGAATTGTTGCACAGTTCTGAAAAGAGAATTAACCCTGTATGATTGTACGTGAACAAGGAGAGCAACTGTTTTTGATTTCCCAACCCCATCATTCTGCTATTGCGGGCCATATTGCCGGTCACTGGAAAGTAACCAACTTCCGGGGTTTTGACCAATTGGAGTCAGTTTTATTTATCATTGGGGCTCATGATCATTGCTGGAGAGAAGCCGATGCGGCTCCCTTATTAAATACCGCCACCGGCCGGCCCTATTCTTTTGATGATTATCCGGAGGACAGGAAAATCAAATTATACGCCAAAGGAGTCGATGATATAGAGAAAACAAATCCCTATGCTGCCTGGCTATGCAGTCGTCATTTTGGGTCGTTTTTTGAAACAGCCGGAAAAGGCCCGGCACAGGAGTATTATCTGCAGGAAATAGCCCGGCAAACCCGGTTGGAACAGCAGCTTATTCGCCAGGGCCACGATTTATCAGCCGGTGATTACCACTTTAATCTGCTTCAATTCTGCGATAACCTCTCATTATTCATTTGCCTGAACGAAGCGGGACTGGATCAGCACCCCTGGTTCCGGGATGGATTTGCCGGTTCCGAAAAGCTCGGCGTGGACTCCCGTGTATTGAACGCAACCTGGAAAAATCAGGAGACATTGAAGATATCTCCGTTTCCCTTTGACATGGAATTTAATACAGACCTGGAATACCGGACACTGCCCACCAACCTATCTTCCCAGGAAGAGCTGGATCAACTTTGGAGGGCAGCGCCCGTACAAACACAAACCATCCGGTTTATTTAAGCCACAGCAACAGAACCTGTCACCATCGCAGCAAACGCTGCAGGGAAATTAAAAATTATCCGATTCCACGTAGGCCTGGATCAATGCCAGCTCGCCTTCTTTTCCAGGTTTGGAGTTTCCGTGTTCCATCCCAACAACTCCTGTGTACCCTTGCTCGTGAATATATTTGAAAACGTTCCGGTAATTGATCTCGCCGGTTGTCGGTTCCTTTCTTCCTGGATTGTCCCCTACCTGAAAGTACGGGATCTCGTCCCAGCAACGTTTAATATTAGTAATCAGCTGCCCTTCGTTCTTTTGCATATGATAAGCATCATACAGGATCTTGCAGGAGGGGCTGTTAACCCCTTTGCAGATCAGATAGGTCTGATCGGAATAACGCAGGAAAAGATTGGGGGAATCACTGAGCGGCTCCAGTACCATCACCAGTCCATGGGGCTCCAGGATCTCGGCGCCGCGTCGTAAAGCCTCTATCACATTGGCGGTTTGTATGCCAATTGGAATATTCCGTTCATAATCTCCCGGCACTACCGTCATCCATTTAGCATTGCACCGTTTAGCAACTTCCACCGCCCGGCGACAACCGTCCAGAAAAATATCCACGTGTTCTTTCTTTCCTGCCGCCAACGTGTTGGCTGAATTTCCCCCTTTATCCACGACAAACACGCCCATGGTCATATCCAGTTTTGCCAGTGTGTCCCCAATCCTGGTCTGTAATTCAGGCGGACGGCCCATCATCCCGTTATCTTCCAGTGCCATAAAACCCGTTTCGGCCATAAAATGGAGCTGATCAATCGGATCTTTACCGGCATGATTCTGAAACATGCCAAAATGCGGCGCATATTTTAACTTGAAATTATGTTTCTGCGGACCCGTTTTCGTGGTAACAGAGGCGCTTGCCACGCCTGTGAGTCCGGCCACAGCGGAACCCGCGGCTAATCCTTTGACAAAACTTCTTCTTTTCATCTTTATTTTGCTGGTGTTTATGGGTTTTAAGTATGCCCGCAGAGGGGACGGTAAATATAGTTAAAAAAGCATGGCGTTTTCAAGCTGGCGCGCAGCGCAATATTCATGTGGTGTCTTTCCTGAAAACTCCTTGAATTCACGAATGAAATGGCTTTGGTCATAATACCCCAGGCTAAAGGCGACCTCCTGCCAATTCCTGGAAGGGTCTTTATCAAATAATTCCCTGACCATATTAAAACGGCAAATACGGGCATACCGCTTGGGCGATAACCCCACCTGAGCCAAAAAATAAC
>DATCYD010000072.1:0-3718 GCA_036570465.1 Anseongella sp. | reverse complement strand
TGCAGCCGCACGGGAAATATGCCAGTGTAGAGGCAGCCTTAGCTCAGCTGGAAGCAACCAGGGATACCATCCTGAATTACATTGACCAGGCGAATGTGAATGATCTGCGAAATCATATCATTGAAAGCCCGGGGGGCACATCGGACGGTTATCAAAGTCTGTTGTTTATTGCCGGACACACTGCCCGCCATACGCTGCAGATCAACGAGGTAAAATCAGACCCGGGGTTCCCTGAGAATGAATGACGATCAGCATCGGTTAATCAGCTGCCTGTTGGTGTTTCAACCGGTCGGAAAGCTGTGCTTCGAATAGGGAACGGGGCGAAACTTCCATTCCGGGTAATTGATTTAGCCCTTCATCTTCGAAGGTTATTTGCCTGTCCGCCCGAAAACCCACGAAAATGGGTCTGGCAAAGGTATGGTTCCTCCTTTTATTCACGTCCCAGAACTTATAGTGAAAATCAAAGGTGGAACGATGAACGAAATTCCAGAATACCAGGTATTTGCCATGATGCGGCAGACCAGGATGAGGGCCTCCGATATTCCGGAAGATACCACCTTGTACATGGTCGAATAAGGTGGCATATGGTTGCCCGGAATGGCTGTCGATATTTTGGTCGGGTTGCATAATACAGTTGGTTACCACCGTTCCCACACCGCCATACCCGGTGCCGGGGCCATGATGGGTTTTTGATTCGAAATGGCAGTCCTTAATTAACACTCCGTATCCGCTGCGGGAATGAACTGTTCTGTGCCCTTTCTTACCTGAAAAGACCACGTTCTGAACACTTACCCGGTAGGCAGATCGCATGAAGATGCTTTCATTCAGGTCCCTGAACTCGCAATTTCTTATCCAGCTATCCTTGAGGTTCTCCATGGAAACAGCGCACCAACCGCTGTCGTGAATGGCATTCTTATGATGTATAAAAGATTCCGGGTAGGTCTTCCAGTTGCTGGTAAACAGGATATCCTCGATTCCGCATTCTTCCAGGGCAATATATGAATACAAGGAAAAATCTTCTCCCTTTACCAGTTTTATAGACAAGTGGATCGGATTCTTGAGTTTAACCCGGTTTCCTTCGATGCGCTCGATCGTGTGAATTTCGCGAATGTTCATTCCACCGTCGTTGCCGAACAAGCGGGTCCATTCCGGCGCCAATGGCAACGAATCAAAATACCAGCGGGTGTAGGCCTCGCTTTGATGGCGGATCACCACATCCTGTCCTTCCTGTAATGATGACGCATCAGCTACCTTGATCCAATGTGTCTCCCTCGGTGCATCCGAAGTGATGATTGTCAACTTTTTTCCGTTCATTGTTCCGGGACGAAAATGAAACTGCCGTTTTCCGATACGCATGTTATCCTGAAAGATTTCTGTACCACCTTTTCCTGAGCCACTGCCTTTTAAAACAATGTGACTCCTTGAAATACGAATGCCCTTTTCGGGGTCACTATCCGGGCTGATCCGGTATTTCCCCGGCGGAAAGAACACAACCCCGCCTCCCGGATGGGTCTCGGCAGCATCAATGGCTTTCTGAATGGCTTCCTCGTCGTATTCCAGATCATCGGGTATAGCGCCATAACGGGTCACATCAAAGAAAGTCCGGTCTTTAACATCCGGCAGCTCCCTTTCTGAAAAATGGTAACCTGCATAGGAAAAATCAGGCAAAACCGGCGTTTTCTCCTGTTCTCTGGCTTGAGAATAATCGATCCATAAGGGGGCGATCTGTTGCCCTTGGGTGGTCTGTTCAATTGCTCCGGAAGGAAGCCGGGTCAGCCAAATCAGCGGATGCCTGACCGGCAGGTTCCGGATAACTTCCTCTACGCCGGGGGCATGTTCCAGCCCTTTCCAGGTTTTCAGCCAGTTTAGATTTTCAAAGGCTACCGCGCCAAAAACCAGAAACGGATGCGCCACTGGCCAGTTGTCCCAATACATGACATCAGGGTCATAGGGCCAGGATGTTTTATCGGCCACATACGGATACAGAAACTCAACTCCCTTTTTTATCGATTGTCCGTTGGGCGCCTCGTAGTCCCACAAGTTATCTTCCGGCACAGACAGTATCTGGCATATGGTGGCCATGGCGTCCAGGTTGAAAAGGGAATAGCCATAGGGTTTGGTCCGTTCCAGCTCCAGGGGAAAGGAACCATCTTCGGCCATTTGGCCGGGCAAAAGCACTTCCTTATAGCGTCTGCGACAGAACTCCATGAGCTCTTCGTCTTCTGCCAGACGGGCAAAAGCCGCCACTTGCATGACCCAGCAGGTTCCGTGATTATTCCTCGCCTCCATTTCATCCTGACCATATGGATGCGTGGTTATCCATTCCAGATAGGCCGAAAACCAGTCTTTTATAGTCTTCAATTCGCCTTTGCCGAAAGCAGGTGAATGCTGCATCACCAAAACACCCTGAGCTACTTCGATCATATGGATCATGTCAATGATACCAATCCCACGTCCGCTTACCCGGCCTTTGATCGCCTGCGCGTATAACAAGTTGGGATTCATCAGCGTTGCCGAATCAATGAACCAGGCTCTCAAATGCTTCATGGCGTGCTGCACATACTTGTCTTCCCCTGTAAGCCTGTAAGCAGATGCCAGCGCTCCGGTAATCCGGCTGAAACGGATCATCGCCAGGCGGTGCGCTACGAAATTATCCGGGTTAGTTATCCCATCCCGCCGAATATACGGTCCGTTGGGATGCTCCGGATCCGGCCACCAGTAATCTCCCTCAGAATAAAAATCATGAGGCCCTCCCGCACTGCGTTCCGCGATGCTGGCGGTTACCGTTACCGGTTCCTGGTGCAGGGCATTATCCGCTTCCTTCAGGACCAGTTCCTGAAGCGTTGCTTTTATTTCTTTCCCGAAAGACGCTTGCGCCCGGACCTGGGATCCTGCGAGATTCAATGCCAGGGCCAGGATCAGCAATTGGCACCATAATACAATCGATTGCATAATGCAAGATAAGATTTTTATTTTTACCTTCACCCAACATGGTTTCACCCAGATACCAATTAACATGGCAAAAACGATCGCAGCAGAAATTGTAGACCAACTGGTACTCACAGGCGTGCAACGCGTACACGGTGTGGTTGGAGATTCCCTCAACGGCATTACCGAAGAGATTCGTCAGAACAAAAAAATTGAGTGGGTTCACTATCGTCATGAAGAAACGGCAGCATTCGCCGCAGGGGCCGAAGCGCAGCTGACCGGCAAACTGGCTGTTTGTGCAGGCAGTTGCGGACCTGGTAACATGCATTTGATTAATGGATTGTACGATGCTCATCGGAGTATGGCACCGGTGCTGGCCATCGCCGCACACATTCCAAGCAGTGAGATCGGAACCGGCTATTTCCAGGAAACACGTCCGGAGGCCTTGTTTCGCGAATGCAGCCATTACTGCGAGACCATCAGTTCGGCCAAACAAATGCCCCGTGTACTGCAGATTGCCATGCAAAATGCGCTTGGACTGCAGGGAGTAGCCGTAGTGGGTTTATCCGGAGATGTAGCCATGCAACTGGTAGAAGACACAGACCTGAAACATCATGCCCTGGTTAAAAAACCAGCTATTCGTCCTTGTGACCACGATCTGGAAGAATTGGCCGGGTTGATCAACAACTCTTCACGGGTCACATTGCTCTGTGGCGCTGGGTGCGCAGGCGCACACGATGAACTAATGAAATTAGGGGAAACCATTCTTTCTCCCATTGTACATGCATTA
>DATCYD010000071.1:0-15406 GCA_036570465.1 Anseongella sp. | reverse complement strand
GTTTGGCAAATACCTTCCGGATCTCTTGTTTTGTTGCTTTGTTGTAGGGAACCGTTTCAAAGCGATCTAGCCTCAGCTGGGTATCTTTGCCGTTTCCCCGGATACAGCAAAGGGCTACATCCAGGCCATCGAGCGATGTGCCGGACATTAATCCGACGATCATGCGTTCTTTTTTTCCGGCTATTTCGTAAAGATGGCGTAGCTGTGGGTTCATGCGTTATGTGACAAAGTCTAAACAGTTTATTATATTCGTGCCTTCTTCTGAGCATGGTTAAATTACGTATTTTTTCTTCTGAATATGCAAAAGCACTTGACAGATTTTGACCTTGAGCGAGTAAAGGCGTTTGAGAAAATCCCTACTGATATCGTGGAGAATTCAACGGAAGGTTCCCTGGCGGTTGCCCGGGAAATAGCTTCTCTGATCAGGAAAAAAGAGCAGGAGAATAAACCATGTGTGTTGGGTCTGGCAACAGGAAACACGCCTAAACTGGTCTATACCGAATTGATACGGCTTCACCGCGAGGAGAACCTGAGTTTCCGGAATGTGTACACCTTTAATCTGGACGAATATTATCCCATTGCTCCGGACAGCCCGCAGAGTTATGTCCACTTTATGAAAGAACAATTGTTCGATCACGTGGACATTCCTGCCGACCATTATTTCATTCCTGACGGGCGCCTGCTCATGGAGGAGATACCGGATTTTTGTAAAGAGTACGAACAAAAAATAGAAGAACTTGGCGGACTGGATATACAGTTGCTGGGCATCGGGAGTAACGGACACATTGGTTTTAACGAGCCGGGTTCGCTGATTGATTCCAAAACCCGTCTCATTGCCCTGAACCATACTACCCGGGCTGCGGCCGCCAGTGATTTCGGTGGGCTCAGCTCTACGCCCAAAAAAGGCATTACCCTTGGAGTAAAGGTGATCATGAATGCCCACAGGGTTATTCTGATGGCATGGGGGGAGGGGAAAGCGGCGATCATTAAGGAAGCGGTGGAGGGACGGGTTACCGAACAGGTGCCGGCCTCATTTCTGCAGGCTCATCCCAATACTACCTTTGTTATTGACGAGGCATCGGCTCAGGAGCTGACAAAGTATAAAACGCCCTGGCTGGTGGAAACAGTCATTTGGGATGACAAGATGACCCGCAAGGCCGTCACGCACCTGGCGCTTCAACTGGGCAAATCCGTGCTGAAACTTACGGACAAGGATTATAACGATAACGGGCTCAGCGATCTGTTGGCCGTTTACGGGCATGCCTATGATATTAATATTCAGGTTTTCAATCAGCTGCAACACACCATTACCGGTTGGCCTGGCGGAAAACCCAATGCAGACGATACGTACCGGCCGGAACGGGCCGAACCCTCCCGGAAGCGGGTGATCATTTTCAGCCCGCATCCCGACGATGACATTATTTCCATGGGCGGCACCTTTATCCGGTTGCATGAGCAGGGACATGATGTACATGTAGCCTATCAGACATCGGGGAATATCGCAGTTTCAGATGACGAGGCTGCCAGGTATATCGATTTCGCCGCCGATTTTAACCGTCGTGATCAAGGCGGGGACAAAAATAGAGCCGTTGACAATGCCGGGCAGTTTGACGCCAGTCAATATGAGATTGCCCGTGAATTTCTTAAGCAAAAGAAGCCCGGAGAAATGGATATCCCCGAAGTAAGGCGTGTTAAAGGCATTATCCGCCGGAGCGAGGCCCGGGCCACCTGCCGTTTCGTAGGGCTGCCCAAGGGAAATGTGCATTTTCTGAACCTGCCATTCTATGAGACCGGCCAGGTGCAGAAAAATCCTCTGGGGGAGGAAGATATTCGCATTGTAACTCAACTGATCGATGAAGTGAAGCCGCATCAGATTTATGCGGCGGGTGACCTGGCGGATCCGCATGGCACGCATAAAGTGTGTTTGGATGCCGTCTTTGCGGCCATCGAACAATTAAAAGCCCGGGAATTCATGAATGACTGCTGGCTTTGGCTGTACCGGGGCGCCTGGGCAGAATGGGACATTCATGAGATTGAAATGGCCGTTCCCATGAGCCCGGAGCAAGTACTGCAGAAGCGCTTTGGTATCTTTAAGCATCAATCGCAAAAAGACGGAGTGGTATTCCAGGGCAATGATTCACGCGAATTCTGGCAGCGGGCCGAAGACAGGAACGCAGCCACAGCAGATTTGTACGATAAACTGGGCCTGGCAGAATATGCCGCTATGGAAGCCTTCGTCCGCTGGAGATTCTGAAACTACGTTATATATCATGGACACCGGAGCAGCACTGAAAAAACGATTACTTTCCCTCGATGTTTTCAGGGGAGTGACCGTTGCAGCAATGATCCTGGTTAATAACCCCGGTGACTGGGGGAATGTCTATTCACCACTGTTGCATGCGCATTGGAATGGATGCTCCCCAACCGACCTGGTTTTTCCCTTTTTTCTGTTTATTGTGGGTGTTTCCATCGCTTATGCCCTGTCCACCAAAAAGCAAGACCGGGCGGCACGTCCGGGACTGCTGAAAAAGATCGCTGTGCGAACCTTAATACTTTTCGGACTGGGTCTTATTTTGCATCTTTTTCCCCGGTTTGATTTTTCAACTGTACGCATTCCGGGAGTATTGCAGCGCATTGCAGTGGTGTATCTGATCGCCTCCCTGCTTTTTCTGTGGCTTTCACCCCGCCGGCTGGCATGGACGGCAGGGGGGCTGCTGGTATTCTATTACCTGAGTATGACCTTGGTCCCGGTTCCCGGGACGGGTGTTCCAAGTTTGGAGCCTGAAACCAATCTGGGCGCCTGGATTGATCGTACTTTGCTAACTACAACCCATTTATGGAAATCATCCAAAACCTGGGATCCGGAAGGTATCTGGAGCACCATTCCGGCCGTAGCGACTGCCCTGGGAGGAATTTTGTGCGGTTTATGGATGAAAAAGGAAGACGATGCCGGAAACAAGGTAGCCTGGATGTTCATTTTTGGCATCTCAGGCATTCTGGGCGGCCTCGCATGGGACCTGTTTTTTCCCATTAACAAATCATTGTGGACCAGTTCATTTGTGCTCTATACCGGTGGATGGGCTGTTTGCGGATTGGCCCTTCTTTACTGGTTGATTGATGTGAAGGGATACCGGAGGTTTACCACGCCCCCTGTTGTGTATGGAATCAATGCGATCACCGTTTTTTTTGTTTCCGGCCTGGTACCGCGCATGCTGACACGCATTGATGTGGCAGAGGGAATAAACCTGCGTCAGTGGCTTTACCAGACTCTTTATACGCCTTGGCTATCACCTGTGAATGCTTCTCTGGCCTGGGCGGTTAGTTACGTGCTGGGATGGTATCTGATCTTATGGATCATGTACAGGAGAGGCATCGTTATCAAAGTGTAACCAATTAACAATTAATAGTATGAATGTTTCACGTATGATTTTCACCGCGTTGTTGGGGGGCGCGCTTTCTACAGGGTTGCAGGCCCAGGATACTGGCCGGGCGCTTCCTCTGAACCCCGATGTAAAAACCGGAACCCTCGACAACGGACTTACCTATTATATTCAGCAAAACGAAAAGCCCGAAAATCGAGCGGAGCTTCGCCTGGTAGTAAAAGCTGGCTCGGTCCTGGAAAGCGATGCCCAGCAAGGACTGGCACACTTCGTCGAACACATGGCCTTCAATGGAACCAAACATTTCAGTAAGAATGAGCTGATCAATTTCCTGGAACGCTCAGGGGTGCGCTTCGGGGCGCATCTGAACGCCTATACCAGCTTTGATGGGACGGTATATATGCTGTCATTGCCTACCGACACCGTTGAAGTATTCAATACCGGCTTTCAGGTGCTGGAAGACTGGGCGCATAATCTGTCTTTCAATCCCCAGGAGATCGAAAAGGAACGCGGTGTGGTACTGGAAGAATGGCGCTTGCGTCTGGGTGCGGATCAGCGTATGCAGCAGCAGTTCTTTCCCACCTTGCTATACCAGTCCCGCTATGCAGACCGGTTGCCCATCGGGAAGCCTGAAGTCATTGAAAAATTCGAACATCAGCAACTGACGTCCTTCTACAAGGATTGGTACCGGCCCGAATTGATGGCGGTGATCGTAGTTGGCGATTTTGATGTGGCGGTCGTGGAAGAGCAGGTCAAAAAACATTTCGGCAGCATTCCTGTCTCACAGAATGCACGGGAAAGGACCGAATATACCATTCCGGATCATGCCGAGCCTCAGGTGGCCATCGTTACCGACAAGGAAGCACAATATACGCAGCTTTCGGTTTACTACAAGAGGCCTTTGCTGAAAGTGGAGACCGAGGCGGATTATCTTCAGCTGATCGAGCGGTCACTTTACAATAAAATGCTCAACGATCGCATCAATGAAATTCGCCAGCAACCGGATGCTCCATTTCTTTATGCCGTTAGTTCCATTTCCGGGTTTATCAGTAACAAGGATTCCTACAGCCTGGCCACTGTACCGAAAGAAGGACAGGTTACCGAGTCCCTGACTGTGCTATTGCGGGAAAACCTGCGTGTTCAACGCTTTGGATTTACCGATACGGAACTGGAACGGGCAAAGAAAGACATACTCAATAGTTATGAGAATTCCTGGTCAGAGCGGGATAAGCGGGAAAACAGAGCCTTTGTTGACGAATACATCAGGCATTTCCTGCGGGACGAAGCAAGTCCGGGTATTGAGTTCGAATATCAATTTGTAAAGGAACACCTGGACGGTATTACGGTCGAAGACCTGAATGAGCTTGGCAAGAGTCTTATCTCGGACAGCAACCGGGTGGTTATTCTGACCGGGCCCGAAAATCAGCGCGACAGCCTTCCCTCCAAAGAGGAACTGCTGGCCATTCTCAACAGCGCTCAGGAGCTGGAAGTAAGTCCTTATGAAGATGTGGTGGCAGACGAGCCCCTGTTCTCAGAAGAACTTTCGCCTGCCAGGGTAGTGTCCCGTGAAGAAATAGCAGCCATTGGAGTTACAAAACTGGAACTGGCCAATGGGGTGGAAGTGTTTATGAAGCCCACCAATTTTAAGAATAAACAGGTTCTTTTCCGTGGCTACAGTCCTGGCGGGTCTTCTTTGTATTCAGACGAAGACTATCTGGAAGCGGCCAACGCGACCTCTGTTCTCCGGCAGAGCGGGATAGCGGGTTTTGAAGAAAAGGTGCTTCGGAAGCTGCTCGAAGGGAAGACAGTTGGTGTTTCGCCCTATATTTCTTCCATGGAAGAAGGAATTAGCGGTTCGGCCAATATTGACGACATTGAAACCCTGTTTCAACTCACCTATTTGTATTTCACAGAGCCGCGTTTCGACCCGGATGCCTTGCAGACCTGGCAAGCTTCTCAGGTAACCCTGCTTAGGAATAAAGATAAATCGCCGATGGCCGTTTATGGCGATACGCTACGGAGCATTATGAACAGCTACAGTGAGCGTTATGCACCCCTGAACGAAGAAATGATCCGGGAGATTGAGTTTGACCGCATGCAGGAATTATATGCCGACCGTTTTGCCGATGCAGGTGATTTCGCTTTCTTCCTGGTGGGAAGTTTCCATGTGGACAGTATCACTCCCTTACTGCAACGTTACCTGGGGAATTTGCCCTCAGGCGGCCGGGAGGAAAGCTGGAAAAATCTGCACATTAATCCACCCACGGGTGTTATTTCGAAAGATGTTTTCAAGGGGTCCGAGCCTCAAAGCCGGGTTTCGATGATATTTACGGGCAGTACGGAATATGACCGGATGAAGAGCTCTCAGCTCAATATTCTTGGAGAAGCGTTGCAAATTAAATTGCGGGAAAGTCTTCGCGAAGATGCCGGTGGCGTTTACGGCGTAGGGGTGAACACCAGTATCAGCAAATATCCGGAGGGGCGTTATTCCGTTTCGGTGGTCTTTGGCTGTTCACCTGACAATGTCGAAAAGCTGACTGGGCTGGTGCTGCAGGAGCTGAGCGCTTATCGTGAAAACGGCCCTCTTCAAAGCGATTTGGACAAGGTGCTTGCCATCCGGAAAAGGGAAAGGGAAACGGCGCTGAAAGAAAACGGATACTGGCTGAGTCTGCTTGCCGCCTCGTACGAGATGAAGCGCGACCCGGCCGCCGATCAGGAATTTTTTGAGCAAAGCCTGCAGCAGGCAACTCCGGAGAAGCTTCAAAAGATAGCAAGTGAATACCTGGACGAATCCAATTACATTAAAGTTGTGCTCTATCCTGAATCGAAATAAGCGTCTTACTCGATCTTGACGGATTGCGTGCTGATGCGGCAAACGGCCGTGCTTTCATTACTCAGACGGTCGATGGCGGTGATCACATAGACGTAATCTTCCTGCTTTAGGGCGGTGGTGTCGGTAAAAGAAGTTTCTCCGAACAGGACCCCAAGGATATGGCGGGGATCATCGATCCTCAAGGCATCGCCCTGTTTGAACCGGTAAATGACATACCCCCTGGCAGTATCACCATCAGACGCCGGACCGGGGGCGGTCCAGGAGATATGAACGCCGTTGTCGGTGCCGAATTCCAGCCGGGGCTCTCCGGGTGGCAGGGGAGCTATGCGGTCTTTCCAGGGCATGAGCGGAGGTAGGGCGGGATAGTTGAAATAGTGGTTTCTCAGGGAATCGGTAAAACCAAGCGGGTTGGTCAGCAACGAGTTGGAGCTAAAGAATACGAATCCGCTTACTTCCGAATAATTACGCGCGTAGTTTAGCTGACGAGGCATTTGCTTCCGGTCTCCCCATTCGCGGATGCGGTAAGCGCCAAGGCCTATGTACAGGTGTTTGTCAAAGGCGTTCTCCGACCACCAGAGCACCAGATTGTCATAAGCTGCGCGGCGGTGCCCAAAGGGAAAATAAATCTGTGGGGTCACATAATCGACCCATCCTTCTTTCAGCCAGCGGCGGCTATCGGCGTATTGGTTGTAATAGGAGGAACCGCCATCGGTATCAGAACCGTCCACGTCTTGTTCCCGGTTTTTCCATATCCCAAACGGGCTGATGCCGAACTTGACGTAAGGTTTTTCTGCATGAATGCTGTCCTGCAATTCGCTGATCAGCATATTGACATTCCGGCGCCGCCAGTCTTCCAGGCTCATGCCTTTTGGGGCATATCTTCTATACAAGGCTGCGTCGGGAATATGTTCGCCCCGTGCCGGGTAAGGATAAAAGTAGTCATCGAAATGGATGCCATCCACATCATAATTCCGCACCACGTCCATGATTACTTGTACGATATAGTGGCGGGCTTCCGAAATACCTGGATTAAACAGCTTTTTGCCGTCGTAGTTGAAGAACCATTCAGGTTTGCGCTTAGTAATATGGTCCGGATCTACCCGGCCGTTTGACCGGAATACTGCCCGGTATGGATTGAACCAGGCATGGAATTCCATCCCCCGGCTGTGTGCCTCCTGAACCATGAACTGCAAGGGGTCATAAAAAGGGCTGGGCGCCTTCCCTTGTGTGCCGGTCAGCCATTCTGACCAGGGTTCCCGGCCTTTTGCGTAAAAAGCATCAGCTGCAGGCCTTACCTGCACAATCACGGCGTTCATACCCGTTTGGTGGTGCTTTTCAAGCAGTTGCCGGAATTCTCGTTTCTGGGTCTCCGATGACAAACCGGCCTCGCTGGGCCAGTCGATATTAGCCACAGTTGCCACCCATACCGCCCTGAATTCCCGTTTCGGAGGAAGTTCCTGTGCGGTCGCCGCCAGGCATGCGCAAAAAACGCCGGTGACAAGCAGGGCGATGGTCCTCTGTATTGGGAATTTGAAGATCATTGGTTATTTATCGGGGCAAAGAAACAAATTTATTTCCAATTATCCCTTTGGCCCTGAGTGAGGTAAATAAGAGGGTATTTGCTTGTTGCCACAAAACCCGGTATGATGGAAAAAATTCCCCAAAAGACCCGGTATGATGGAGTCCCAACAAGGTACCGGCAATGGTATAATAATTGTTAATAAGGACTTAACATTGGAAAAACTTTAGCGGACAAGCTGTTCGCATGGAGAGCGATCAACATGAACACCGGTGTAAAAAGTGGCGCGAGCGCTACTATCTATATATTGTTAGGCATCATTGCGATGCTCCTTGCTGGTAACGCCTTCCTGTTTCTTACCCGGGACGACGCTAAGAATAGCCTTGTGACCATTCGCGAAGAGAAGGCCTTTTTGAGACAGGAATTGAAAAAGCTGGAAACAGAACTGGAAGAGGTGAATAACCTGAATCTGAATCTCTCCGAGGAACTTCAGACGCGACAGGCTGAACTTCAGGAAAAGATTGCTCAAATTCAGGAAGCCCTGATGAGCAATAAGCTCACCGCCAGGCAATTGCAACAGGCAAAAGCAGAAGTGGCCGGTCTTCGGAATTATGTAGGGGCCTATATGATTGAAATAGGATCGCTCAAAAAACAGAAAAGCAAGCTTATCGCCGAAAACCAGGATCTGCGGTCACGGGTCAATGTGGAGAAACAGCGGAACCAGGAGCTGGCCAGCAAAAACCTGGAGCTCACCGAGAAGATCTCGGAAGCGGCGGTTCTGGAAACCGAAAAGGTAAAGATTGTCACTTTTTACTCGCGGATGGACCAGGGTAAGGAGTATGAAGATCAGACTTCCAGGGCCAGCCGTGTGAATAAGATTCGCATTGAATTCGTGTTTTACCCCAATCAGGTGGCCGAAGAAGGAGAGCGTGATATTTGGTTCCGCATACTGGATCCTGATGGAAACCTGCTGGATGCGGCCGGCGATAATACGCCCTCGTTCAGGGATGCCAACGGGAAAGAAATTGTTTGCACGGGGAACAACACCATCGTTTACTCCCGTTCCGGTTCCGTATATGCCATCGAACATTTGCACATGGAAGACCTTGGAAAAGGAGAGTACCAGGTGCAGCTGTTCACCGGAGGCCGGAAGATAGGCGATGCAGGCTTTTCCCTGAAATAAGAACTGCCTTTACAATGTCTCCTTGTATCTCTCCCTCATATGGGGTATTTTTGGTGTGTCTTTACACCAGAAAGCTAAAGTATGAAAATTACAAGTTACGGGCATTCGTGCCTGGGGATTGCCGTAAATGGTATTCATCTCCTTATTGATCCGTTTATAACGGGTAATCCGAAGGCTTCGCACATTGATATTAACACGCTGGAAGCGGACTTCATTCTGTTGACGCATGCCCATTATGACCATCTTCTCGATTTTGAAACCATTGTCAGGCGGACCGGGGCCTTGCTAATTTCCAATCATGAGATCGTAACCTATTATGGGAATAAGGACATAAAAGGGCATGCAATGAACCAGGGGGGCAGCCATGCCTTTGATTTTGGCACTTTAAAATTGGTTAGCGCCGTCCATTCTTCTTCCTTTCCAGATGGCACCTACGGAGGCAATCCGGTGGGTTTCGTGCTCAGCGCGGCAAACCGGACGATCTATGTTTCAGGGGACACTGCCCTAACCATGGATATGAAACTTATCCCGATGTTCCATAAACTGGACCTTGCTGTTTTTCCTGTCGGTGACAATTTCACCATGGATGTGGAAGAAGCGATTGTGGCCGCTGAGTTTGTAGAATGCGATAAAGTGCTGGGGGTTCATTATGATACCGTCGAATTGATTGAGATTGATCATGAAGCCTCCAAAAGTCGTTTCGCAGAGAAGGGAAAAGAGTTAATCCTGCTGGAACCTGGCGGAAGTATGGAATTGAATTAAAACGGCAACCAAGGCGCAGTCCAATGAAAAATCGCGCTTATATCAACGCGGTCCAGAAAAAATGGGCGCAGTTAGGAAGGAACAAAACTCCTTTAAACAAGGAGTTTGAGGCGGAACTATATAAAAAGATGTTTACCATGTTTCAGGTAGGCGAGTTCTATTTTTTTGTTTTTAGCCCAACTTTAGGCGAGATCACGTTTGTATCTGATTCCATTTCAGAGGTATTGGGTTTTGATCAGCATGAGTTCAACATGGACCTGATGATGGAGTTAATGCATCCGGATGATTTCCCTTATTTTGTTAATTTTGAAGGGGAAGTGGTGGATTTTAAACGGAAGTTGCCTCCCGATAAAATAACGAAATACAAAAGCCAGTATAACTATCGAATCAGAACCAAATCAGGTAATTATGTGCGTATCCTGCAGCAATCGGTGACCATACAATATGACGAAGACGGCGCCGTATTGCAAAATCTTATCGTTCATACAGACATCAGCCACCTGAAGGATGACGATCACATGATGCTTTCGTTCATCGGGCTGGATGGGGAACCGTCCTATATTGATGTACAGCCGCGGACGCGGTATGCAAAATCGAAGGAGGTGCTTACCAAACGGGAGAAAGAGATCCTTTATTTAGTATCCCAGCATTTCAGCACGGCCGAAATTGCGGATGCTTTGTATGTCAGTGAACATACCGTTAGTGTGCACCGCAAGAATATCCTGAAAAAAACGGGCACTCATACCACACTGGAACTGGTGCAGCTGGCGCTTGAAAAGGGCTGGTTATAAGGGCGGTAGAACCGGGCTGGGCGTTCCCTTGATCTTCAGCAATCCGGAGATTATCGGCTGTCAGATGGCGGCAGTGGTAACTGAACGGTCGGTTTTCCGGACCAGACCCTGCAATACATTGCCCGGACCACATTCAATGAACGTATCAGCGCCTCCGGAGATCATGTTCAGGATGGTTTGTGTCCATCTGACGGGGCCCGTAAGCTGTTCCACAAGGCGTTTCTGGATGGTCTCAGGATCGTCGGAAGGTTCGGCGGTCACGTTTTGATAAATGGGGCAGACAGGGCGTGCAAAGGTTGCTGTCCGGATGGCTGTTTCCAGTTCTTCACGGGCGGGTTCCATCAGCGGCGAATGGAAGGCGCCGCCAACACTCAGCATGAGGGCTCTGCGGGCGCCGGCAGCGCTTAGTTGCCTGCAGGCTTCTTCTACGCTTTCTATGGTTCCGGAGATCACCAGCTGGCCAGGGCAGTTGTAATTGGCCGGAACAACGGTTCCGTCAATACCGGCACAAATATCTTCCACCGTTTTGTCGTCGAGTCCGAGAATGGCGGCCATTGCCGAAGGGCGTGCTTCACATGCCTTTTGCATGGCATTAGCCCGGGCGATCACCAGTTTCAGCCCTTCTTCAAATGAAAGTGCGCCGCTTGCCACCAGGGCTGAAAATTCACCAAGGGAATGCCCCGCCGCCATAGAGGGCTTAAATCCGGTACCCGATGTCAGGGCTAAAATAACGGAATGCAGGAAGATGGCGGGTTGGGTGACATTGGTTTGCTTCAGGGCTTCTTCTGTTCCGGAAAACATAATGTCGGTAATCCGGAAACCAATGATCTGGTTTCCTTGTTCAAACAGTTCCTTTGCCTGGGAGGAACCTTCGTACAGTTCCTTTCCCATTCCTGTAAATTGTGCTCCCTGGCCGGGAAACAAGTATGCCTTCATGCTTATATATGTTGGGTTATACCAGATTAGCCGAGATCAGACGCATGAATTCAGCGCGGGTGGTTTCCTTGGCGAACTGGCCGGTGAAGGCAGAGGTAGTGGTAACAGAATTCTGTTTTTGCACGCCTCTCATGCACATGCAAAGATGAGTGCATTCAATGACCACGGCCACCCCTGCCGGCTCCAGTGTATCTTGCAGGCAATCCTTTATTTCATTGGTTAGCCGTTCCTGAACCTGCAGGCGGCGGGCGAAGACATCCACTATGCGGGGGATCTTGCTAAGTCCCACGATCTGTCCGTTTGGAATGTAAGCGATGTGTGCCTTACCAAAGAAAGGGACCATATGATGTTCACACAGGGAATAAAGCTCAATATCCTTGACGATCACCATCTGGCTGTATTCTTCCTTAAACATGGCAGACTTGATGATGGCGGCAGGGTCCATGTCATAGCCGTGCGTAAAATACAGCAATGCTTTGGCCACTCGTTCCGGCGTTTTCAGCAGGCCAGGACGTTTGGGGTCTTCGCCGAGGTCCTTAATAATGTCAAGGTATTTATCTGCGATCCGTTTGATCTTGTGATCATTGTAACGGTCAATCTTCTGGTACCCGTCCATCTCCAGCTCATCAAGCAGGCGACCTTCCAGGTTTTTGTCGTCTATGGATCCGTTATTTTCCAAAGTATTCTACAAAATTATTTTCCGTTTCGTACAGCCGAACGCTGTAAAGGCCCTGGATATGGGGCTGGAGCTGTTCCCAAATAGCAATGGCAAGGTTTTCGGTGGATGCAAGACGGCCCTGCATAAAGTCCACGTCCAGATTCAGGTTTTTATGATCGACTTTTTCAATGATATGCTCCCGGATGGTGGTGCTCATTTTTTTCAGGTCGGTCACGTATCCCGTTTCGGGATCCGGCTCTCCTTTTACAGTGATGAAAAGTTTGTAATTATGGCCGTGCCAGTTCTTATTCGCGCATTTCCCGAACACTTCGCGATTTTTTTCATCTGTCCAATTTGGGTTTTCCAGTTTATGGGCAGCGTTAAAGTGTTCTTTTCGGGTGACAAGTATCATTTGTGCAAATATCGGAATAAAAATTAATTCCGTTAGCTTTGAGGGTGGTTTTGTATGGGGCTCCGCGCGGAGCCCCATACAAAACCATTAGCTTGTCTCGGAAAAATAATATTGTAGGATGAAAATATTGATTGTGGCGGCTACCAAGGGGGAGGTTATGGGAGAATTAGGGAACAGGGATGAGGTGGATTTGTTGGTGACGGGTGTGGGATGTGTGCCTACGGTGTATCGGTTGACGCAGGCATTGGCTGAGGGTTCCTATGATTTAATTGTGAATGTGGGCGTTGCAGGAGGTTTTGGACGGGATTTGCCGGTGGGGACTGTTGTGCAGGTGGGTAGTGATTGCTTTGCCGACCTGGGTGCTGAGGATGGAGATGCTTTTTTGGATGTTTTCCGGTTGGGGCTGGCCGATCCGGACGAGGCCCCGTTCAGGGAAGGGAGGTTGCAAAATAATTTTCAGGTAACGGGATTGCCTGTTGTTCGCGGAATTACGGTCAACACGGCTCATGGAAACCAGGAGCGCATTGAACGGACTCGTTCTCTGTTTCCGGCGGAAGTCGAAAGTATGGAAGGCGCCGGTTTCTTTTATGTATGTATGAACCGGGGGCAGCGTTGCCTGCAAGTAAGGGGCATTTCCAATTTTGTAGAAAGGCGCTGTCGCGAAAACTGGGACATCCCTCTTGCTGTTAAGAATCTGAATGCGGCCTTACCCGGTGTGCTGGACGAATGCCTCCGGAAGCCGTTCTAAAATATTCCGGTCTGATGAAATTAACACTTGGATTTTCGCCATGTCCCAATGATACCTTTATTTTCGACGCCCTGGTTCACGGGAAGATCGATACGGAAGGTCTTACGTTTGAAGTGTATTACGATGACGTGGAAACCCTGAACAGAAAGGCCTTTAAAGGTGAGCTGGATGTGACCAAGCTCAGTTATCATGCTTTTGCGCATGTGGTTTCCCGTTACGCCCTGCTGGATGCCGGAAGCGCACTTGGCTTTGGGGTTGGCCCGCTGCTGATCGCGCTGCCTTCCTGGTCCGCCGGGGGAACCAATCGTGCTACCCATCCGGATGCTGATATCAACGCCGTAACTGAGGCCGCCCATGCCAATGACACCCACGCTGCATCAGAAGAGACGGTCCACGGTGTTCCGGCACGGGCGGTTGAAACAGCCAGAATTGGTGTTCCGGGCCGCTATACGACTGCTAATCTGCTGCTTAGCCTTGCCTTTCCCAGGGCGAAACAGAGACAGGAAATGGTTTTTTCTGCTATAGAAGATGCACTGGTTCACGGGGAAATTGATTTGGGGCTGATCATTCATGAAAACCGGTTCACTTATGAGAAAAAAGGGTTGCAGAAGGTGATGGACCTGGGCGAATACTGGGAAAAGGAAACAGGCTGCCCGATTCCCCTGGGAGGTATCATGGTTAAGCGGGCACTCCGCCCGGAAATTCAGGAAAAGGTGAACCGGCTGATCCGTCGCAGCATCGAATTCGCATTTGCAAATCCTTCCTCCGGCATTGATTTTATACGTGCACATGCACAGGAGATGGAAGAGAGCGTGATGTATCAGCACATCGAATTGTATGTCAACAAGTATTCGTTAGATTTAGGGCAGGACGGGCGCAGTGCCGTGGAAGTCCTGCTGAAGCTGGCTGCTGCAAGAGGGGTTATTCCTCCGGTAACAGAACCAGTCTTTTCAGCCACTTAAAATTTATAGGCGGCGGTGCTGCCCGTAACGGGGTTAATTGATGGCCAGTTCGTCCCGGATATTGCCAAAATTCTTCAAATTTTGACGGGTGGAGAACCAGGATGCCAGGAAGGCGATGATGAAGACTGTGGCAAAAACCAGCAGAAAATCGGTGGCTTTTATCACTACCGGGTAGGCCTCGATAAAGGAAGCTCCTTCCATCGAAATAAGGCCGTATTTTTTTTGCAAGGCGCAGAAGGTACCACCTGCGATTAATCCTGCCAGACAGCCGCCCCCGGCAATGAGCATTCCTTCTGCCATGAATATTTTTCTGACCTGCCGCAAGCCGGCTCCCATGCTGAACAAGATGGCAATGTCCTTCTTTTTGTCAATCACGAGCATGGTAAGCGACCCAATAATGTTGCAGATGGCAATGACCAGTACAAAGGTGAGGATGATATAGACCATCCATTTTTCGGAATTGAGGAGCTGGTGAAGCAAGGCATTTTGTTCGTAACGATCTTTCACACTAAAGGACGATCCCAGCCATTGTTTAAGACGTGCCTTCACCATTTCCGGATCGGCATTCTTTTTCAGCATAAGCTCGATGGCATCAACTTGTTTGGGCTCATCAAGTAAATTACGCATGAAACGAAGTGGTACCAGCGCATAGCGTTCGTCGAATTCCTGCTGAACGGCGAAAACGCCCGAAACATGGATCTCTTCCTGCCGGAAATCGGCTGCCGGGGCCAGGCTAAGCCCTCCGGCTTGTCGTTTCCGCGGGGTGAAGACACTCACCGGAAGTTCATTGGTTCCCGCGACATTAATGCCCAGATAATATTCTACGCCGCTTCCGATAATGGCAAAGTTAAGGGAATCCCGGGTCAAAACGGCTTTGCCCACGCGGATTGCCGAATCGATGTTGTGGCTGGAAAGGTATGTGTCGCTGATGCCTTTCAAGGTGGCAATGTGCTGGCTGTTTTCGTAACGCAGCAAGGCTTTTTCTTCCAGAATCTCAGCGAATAAGCTTACTTCAGGCAGTTGCCGGATCGTATCAAAGGCCGCTGTTTCACCCGGATCGAAGCGCTTGCCCTCGGTAGCTTCAATGCGGATATCTGAAGAAAACGTATTGAAAAGGGAAAGCACCAGGCCCTCAAAACCGTTAAAGACCGAAAGGATGATCAGCAGTGCGGCTGACCCTACAAAAATGCCGAGCACCGATATCAGCGAAATAATGTTGATG
>DATCYD010000070.1:0-6678 GCA_036570465.1 Anseongella sp. | reverse complement strand
TTCTGGATGTTGAGTCCGCACTCGTAGCCGGCGGATACTTCCTTGACATCGTCTTTGAAACGTTTAAGGGAAGCGAGTTCACCGGTGTAAACCACAACTCCGTCACGGATGAGACGAACATTGGTGTTGCGGGTGATCTTGCCGTCAAGGACCATACAGCCGGCAATGGTGCCTACCTTGGAAACCTTGAATACATCCCTTACCTCCAGGTTACAAATGATCTTTTCTTCGAGCTCAGGAGTCAGGAGTCCTTCCATAGCCGCCTTGATTTCTTCGATAGCCTTATAGATTACCGAATAGAGACGGATATCGATCTCTTCCTGTTCCGCCAGACGCCGGGCCTGCGGGGAAGGACGCACCTGGAAGCCCAGGATAATTGCATCGGAGGCGGAAGCCAGCAGAACGTCCGACTCTGAGATCTGGCCAACCGATTTATGGATTACATTGACCTGTATCTCTTCTGTCGACAATTTCAGGAGGGAGTCAGCAAGTGCTTCCACCGATCCGTCCACATCGCCTTTCACGATCAGGTTCAGTTCCTTGAAGTTACCGATGGCCAAACGCCGGCCAATTTCGTCAAGTGTAATGTGCTTCTGGGTACGGAGTCCCTGCTCACGCTGCAACTGCTGACGTTTGGTGGCAATGTCTCTTGCTTCCTGTTCAGTTTCCACGGAATTGAAACGGTCGCCGGCCTGAGGAGCGCCCTGCATACCCAATACCTGCACAGGAGTGGCAGGGCCGGCCTTTTCGATTTTCTGGCCACGCTCGTTAAAAAGCGCTTTCACCCGGCCGCTGTATTGGCCTGCCAGGATGGGTTCTCCCATCCGAAGCGTACCTGCCTGTATCAACACGGTCGTAACAACCCCGCGGCCCTTCTCCATGGCTGCTTCAATAACAGTTCCCACGGCGTGCTTATTGGGATTGGCTTTCATGTCCAGGAGTTCCGCTTCCAGAAGGACTTTTTCAAGGAGCTCATCCACTCCCTTTCCTGATTTGGCTGAAATTTCCTGGGTCTGAAATTTTCCACCCCATTCTTCTACCAGAATATTCATGCCGGCCAGCTGTTCACGAATCTTGTCGGCGCTGGCTCCGGCCCTATCCATTTTATTAAAGGCAAAGACCATCGTTACACCTGCTGCCTGAGCATGGTTAATGGCTTCCACCGTCTGAGGCATCACGCTGTCGTCCGCGGCAATCACAATGATAACCACATCGGTTACCTTCGCTCCACGGGCACGCATGGCAGTAAATGCTTCGTGTCCCGGTGTATCCAGGAAAGTGATCTTACGGCCTCCGTCAATTTCCACTTCATAAGCACCTATGTGCTGGGTGATGCCGCCAGCTTCTCCGGCGATCACATTCGCCTTACGGATATGGTCCAGCAGCGAAGTTTTCCCATGGTCCACATGGCCCATTACGGTAACGATGGGGTGACGGGAAACCAGGGTTTCAGGCTTATCTTCCTCTTCGATCACGTCATCCTGGTCGTCGGCTGTGATGAAGTTTACATCGAAACCAAATTCTTCAGCCACAATGCTGATCGTTTCAGCGTCCAGGCGCTGATTGATGGAAACGAACAAACCAAGACTCATGCAGGTAGCAATAATCTGGGTCACCGATACGTCCATCATGCTGGCGAGTTCATTGGCAGTCAGGAATTCGGTTACCCGGAGTACCTTTGACTGCAATTCCCTTTCCTGTTGTTCTTCTTCTGCTACCCGGGCAATATCGTCTCGTTTCTGACGACGAAGGCGGGCTCGCTGAGCGAATTTACCTGATTTTCCAGCACCACTCAAACGGGCCAGTGTGGCCTTAATCTGTTCCTGCACCTGCTTATCATCAACCTCTTCCCGTTCCTTGCCCCTGCGATGATCTTTGGCGCCGGGTTTGCCTTGTTTAGTATCCTTGGGTTGATTCTGTCCGGCACTGACAGGTGCGGCAGGACCCTTTTCCCTGCGTTTACGTTTTCGTTTCCCTTTTTCCGGCTGGCCGGACGAAGAAGCCACTGGTTTGGGTTTTCGTTCTGCAGGAAGTTCGATGCGGCCGATTACCTTGGGGCCGCTGAGGCGCTGGGCTGTAGCCCGGATCACCTCCCGTTTGCCGGCATCCTCTTTCTCAGGCCCTTTTTCAGGAGTTTTCTCAGACGGATCGGAAGTTTCTTCTTTGGCGGCGACGGCTTCCTCTTGCGGCGGTTCCGGTGAAGCCGGTTCAGCTGCAGGCTCATCAGCAGTTACCCCGGAGCTTGCCGGTGTTTCTGGTTCTTTTGCCGGTGTTTCTTCAGGCTCTGTTGTTTCTGGCGAGGCAACCTCCGGCGGAGTAATCTCCGGCACAGCTATTTCAGATACAGGTTCGGTTTCTTCCGGCGCAGCAGTTTCCGCCTCACCAGTTTCCACCTCAGCAGTTTTCGCCTCAGCAGCTTCCGGTGCTGCGGATTCCGGTTCTGCGGATTCCGGTTCTGCTTCTTCTGCCTTCTTGGCTACCTTAGGTTTCTTTCCGAGATTATCCAGGTCAATCTTACCGATGATCCTGGGTCCGCTCGTCCTGGCCGCCTTTTCAGGAGCCTTTGCTTCGGTCGTTTCTTCAGGCTCCGCTGGGGGCTCCGCTTCCGTTGCAGGGGGTTCTTCAACCTTCTCAACAGGCGGTTTTTCCGACTTGATCGGTCCGGCGGAAGAAGCCGTGTTCTTTATCAGGATTTCTTCCTGTTCGTAATCATCGCCCTCTGAACGGGCAGCCTTCGCCTCGTCGATGGACACATCTTCCCGACGGGTACGGCCAATATGGATCTGAGTCGCTTCTTCCTTGTAGATCTTATCAGACTGATACTCCTTCAGAAGTAGTTGATAAAGATCTTCTCCGATCTTCGTATTGGGCCTTGCATCAACGGCGTGTCCCTTATCGTCGAGATAATCGGCGATCGTGGTGATACTTACGTTAAGTTCCTTGGCTACTTTAAGTAATTGATATGTTTTCTTGTCTTCAGACATCAGCAAAATTATCTTCCTTTTTATTCTTCGAATTCTGCCCGCAAGATCGACAAAATATCCCGGATAGTTTCCTCTTCCAGGTCGGTTCGTTTCACCAGCTCTTCCATCGACAATGCAAGCACGCTTTTGGCGGTATCGAGCCCGATTCCTTTGAGCTCGTCGATCATCCAGTTTTCGATTTCGTCCGAGAATTCGTCCAGATCCACGTCTTCGTCGTCTCCTTCAGATTCACGGTAAACATCGATCTCATAACCGGTCAGCTTTCCGGCCAACCGAATATTATGTCCACCCCGGCCAATCGCCAGAGAAACCTGGTCTGGCTTCAAATATACCGAAGCGTGACTGGTTTCATCGTTTATCTTGATCGAATTAATTTTCGCGGGGCTCAGCGCACGCTGAATGTACAGTTGAATATTGGTCGTGTAATTGATCACATCGATATTTTCGTTGCGCAACTCCCGCACAATCCCATGAATACGGGACCCCTTCATCCCAACGCAGGCTCCAACCGGATCGATGCGGTCGTCATAGGACTCCACCGCTACTTTGGCCCTTTCTCCAGGTTCCCGGACGATTTTCTTGATGGTAATCAGTCCGTCGAATATCTCGGGGACCTCCAGTTCGAACAACCGTTCCAGGAAGTCGGGAGCCGTCCGCGAGAGAATGATCCGCGGATTACCGTTCAACATCTCCACTTTCAGGACCACCGCGCGGATGGTCTCTCCCTTTTTGAAGAAGTCAGCCGGGATTTGTTCGGTCTTGGGCAGGATCAGTTCATTTTTCTTTTCATCCAGCAAAAGGATCTCCTTTTTCCAGATTTGATATACCTCTGCAGTAATGATCTCGCCAACGCGGTCTTTGTATTCGGTATAGATGGCATCCTTTTCAAGCTCCAATATCTTGGAGATCAGTGTTTGGCGGGCCGCCAGAATGGCTCGCCGGCCAAAATCCTCCAGCGTGATCTCGTCAATATAATCGTCACCTACCTCCAGGCTGTCATCCAGCTTTTTTGCTTCGGCCAACTCTATTTCAAGGGCGTCATCCTCGGAAAAACCATCTTCCATGACCTTCCGGGTCCGCCATATTTCAATATCGCCTTTATCCACGTTAAGGATAATATCGCAGTTCTCCTCTGTGCCGTACTTCCTCCGTAACATGCTCTTCACTACTTCCTGTAGTACACTTTCCATGTACGGCCGGTCGATCTTCTTTTCATCCTTAAAATCCTTGAAGGAATCTATCAGATTGATATTGCTCATAATCTATGTAATACGCTATTTTTTAGTTAACTGTTACTTTCGCTTCCGAAATTTCCGAAAGAGGGATCTCCGACTCAACCAGGCTCATCTTTTTACGCTCATTCCTGACGGCCTCTTCCAGCACCACCGACTCACCGGCAACCTTCACCAGTTTCCCTCCACGTCTCGTACCATCCTGCATCTTAATGGCCAGCATTCGTCCTGTATTCTTCTGAAACTGCCGTTTATGCTTAAGTGGCTTATTCAGGTCGGGGGATGACACTTCCAGCGTATAACCATGTTTGATCAGGTCTTCCGCTTCAATGGCGCTGCCTACATGGCGACTGACAGCTGCACAGGAGTCAATGGTTACACCCTGATCTCCGTCCAGATAAATCTGAAGGCGACCAGCCTGCAAGGTTAACTCGACGATAAAAAGATCAGTCCCTGCGATCTTCTCTTCTACCAGTTCCGTGATTCGTTGAATGATATCCATTCCTGGCGTTGTTTTAATGTGAATATTTCACCGGAATAAAAAGAGGGGACTGCGTCCCCTCCTTCCAGTTCCAAAAACGAGTGCAAATATAATAATTTTTTTCTATAAAAATTTAAAATCCAAGCGCTTTGCGGGCAGCGCCTGCTACATCCGGTGACTTATCTCCGGTGGCCTGCCGGAACAGTCCCTTCAGGTCTTTCTTTGGAAAAGAAGCCGAGAGCCGCCCGATCGCAGCGGCCCTGACCATGGACTTTGGGTCTTCCGTGACCAGCTTCACTAATATATTGCGGGCCTGTTCACGATCATCCCCGGACAATGCGCTTACCGCCTGAATTGCCGCGATACGGATTAGCCAGGACTCCTGATTGGTTAACGCGTCCAGGAGCACCTTCCGCAGCGGTTCGCCAGTCAGGTGTTCCAGGGCTGTGTACTGATCAAGGAATAAGGGGGCATGCCGATATTGGAATAGCCATTGTTCTTGCGGCTTTTCCTCCCGGACAGTGGCCAGCAGCATTTTTTCGGCATCCATATTCACCAGATCCGGCTGTCCGGTCACGTCCAGCGTAAAGGTCTGCACCCGCTCATCGATCACCAGACGGCGGCGTTCCACCTTTCCGCCTGAATAAATATCCACATCCACGGGTAACTTGTAAAGCGGCCTTTTCGTAAGGTCCTGGGTTTGTTCACTGCGGATTATCACCTGCTTACCTACCTCATCATAAGTGATTTTAAAATTCAGCTCAGGGTGGCCGCCGGCAAGCATCCATTGATTGAAAAACCAGTTGAGATCTTCTCCGGTGACTTCCTCAAAGGCCAGGCGCAAGTCATGTACCTCCACGGTTTGGAAACGATGCCGCTCCAGATACAGCTTCAGCGCAGCGAAAAAAGCATCATCGCCCACGTACTTTCGCAGCATATGTAACACACGCCCACCTTTCTGGTAGGTCACCACATCGAACATTTCTTCCCGGTCGGGTACCTGATAACGGATCAAGTGCTTGCCGTACTCGCCGGGGTCATGCAGGTAATGGATCATATCCTGAAACCCATGCATATCGGCTTCGGTTCTTCCGTATTTATGCTCCATCCAGAGATACTCTCCATAGGTTGCAAATGCTTCATTCAGCGGGAGGTTGGACCAGGATTCACAAGTGACCATATCACCGAACCAGTGATGGAACAGTTCATGCGCTATGATATCTTCATGGGATTGATCCAGGTACTCCCGATCAGTCATGTTCATCTGATCAAAGAATACGGTGGCAGTGGTGTTTTCCATCGCTCCGGAGACAAAATCCCGCACGACGATCTGGGAGTACTTGCTCCAGGGATAAGCCACGCCCAATACTTCCGAATAAAATTCCATCATTTCAGGAGTATTCCCGAAAATCAGCGAAGCATACTGCTCGAATCCGGGCTCCACATAATAGTTCACTTCCAGATCCCGCCATTGGTCCCTGACCACAGCAAAATCTCCCACAGCGATCATGGTCAGGTAGGTGGCATGGGGAAGTTCTTGCTTCCATACATCGGTCCGGGTGCCGTCCCCGTTGCTTTGCGAAGCGATCATCTTGCCGTTGGAAAGAGTCACATACTCCTCATTCACGGTCAGGGAAATACGCTGAGTATGGTTTTCCTGAGGGCCGTTAATGGTGGGAAACCAGCAGGAATTGGCTTCGGTCTCCCCCTGGGTCCAGATTTGAAATGGCTTTTCCGGATCTTCGTCCCGGGGATCAATGAAATAAAGGCCCTTATCCTGGCTGATCGCCTCACTTCCCCCCATTTCCAGCCTGTCGGGCATGGCGGTGTAGCGGATAAACACCCGGTATTCCTCGTCCCGACCATAGGTGCGCCCAAGACCTGCCCGAAGCTTCCGGCCGTCATAAGTGAATTTCAACGGCGTTCCTGCCCCTGGTTTTCCTGCTTCTCCCTTTTTCAGCAAGTTCATTTCTCTGATCCG
>DATCYD010000069.1:0-3893 GCA_036570465.1 Anseongella sp. | reverse complement strand
TCGTAATTATCCTGAATGATCTGCTCGGCAGCCTTGCTGGTTTTGTAGAGGTAATAAGACCCTATCAAACCGATGGCCAGTATGACGGTTATCAGGAATCCCATGCCCAGCCATAATTTAGTTTTTATTCGGATTTTCATGACCGTTTGAAGTTAATTCTATTCATCGTCAGGAAAGGATAACGATATCGACATCCTTATCAGCCAATCTTTTCAGCAGTTGATTAAAGATATTCTTTTTAAAAAGCAATTGCCAGGGACTTAGATGCGGCTTTCCGATGCATATCGTGGTAACTTTCTTTTGTGCTGCTGTTTCAGCGATCACTTTTGCTACGTGATCGCTTTTCACATGGATCAGCTCCCCTCCCAGCTGGGTGGCCAACTTGAAATTGTCGATCAGGCGGCGCTGTGATGCCAGGCCGATCCGCATGCCCGATTCCCGGCGGCGCTGCACGTATAAAACGCAGAACCTCGAATGATAATAGGTGGATAGCCGCGCCGTTTTGCGCAATATCTTTTTTGCCGAAGCATCGTTGGCACTGATGCAGGCCAGAAAAACCTCTTTCCTGAACCGGACTGCGGAAGGAATTTCCAGGTCGATCTTCCGGAGCACCTGCGAGGCCACCTGTTTTAAGGCGATCTCGCGCAGCTGCAGGATCTTTTCTTCCCGGAAAAAGTTGCTTAGGGCAAGCGCTACTTTTGAACGCTCATATATTTTCCCCGCTTTCAGGCGGTCGATCAGTTCCTGGGAAGTCAGGTCAATGTTCACCACCTCATCGGCCATATTCAGCATTTTGTCCGGGATCCGCTCCTTTACTTCGATCCCGGTGATGCGTTGTATCTCGGCGTTCAGGCTTTCCAAGTGCTGGATATTCACCGCGCTGATCACATTGATGCCCGCGTCCAGGATATCGGTCACATCCTGCCAGCGTTTTTCATTCCGGGAACCGGGAACGTTGGTATGGGCCAGCTCATCCACGACGACCACCTCCGGGCTTCTGGCAAGGATCGCCCCGAGGTCCATTTCTTCCAGTTCTTTCCCTTTGTAGAAGGTCTTTTTCCGGGGAATGACAGGCAGATCCCCTACCAATTCGGCGGTTTCCGCGCGGCCATGAGTTTCCACATAACCGATCTGCACGTTTATCCCATTCTTTCGCAGGGCGCGAGCTTCTTGGAGCATACGATAGGTCTTACCTACCCCGGCGATCATGCCGATGTAGATCTTGAACTTCCCTCTGGAGGAACGCTTGATCAGCTCCAGAAAGCGGGAAGCGTCCGGATTGCTAGGTCCTTGACTGCTCATTTATCCCATGCTTAGTTAAAAAGATACGCTGAAAGAAGCCGCCAAGCTGGTATTGTGACGAGCCGCTTCCCCAGCGATCCCAAATACGGCGTCCTTGCTATCCATACGCCGGCCTTCGATTCGCAATAATGCATTCCTCACCGGCGCATAATCCAGGTTCAGGGAATAGCCGAATGTTTTGAATCCATTCGGAGTGCCGGTCCCTATCATAACGCCGGCCTCATCCTGGTAATATTCACCGCGTATCGCCACGCTGATCTTTTCAGAAAAACGGTACCTGCCAATCAGCACAGGTGAGAACCAGTTATTAAAGCCTTCTGTGCCCGGTTTTTCTTCCCAGCCGATATCGAACCCTGCCGCCAGTCCAAAATTATCGGTAAGCTGGAATATTCCGTAAAAGTTATGAAAATACCGCATTTGCCTTACGGAATCTGGTTTGTCGTTACCGATAAAGGTACTTGAATTAAGCAGGATGTTTTCATTCGGACTGAACTGTACCTGCGTGCCAACTCCCGGCGTGGAATTTCCTTCCACCCGCCGGATGCGTTGCCAGCCGTTATTGATCGTCGCGGCCAGCGTCCATTTTTCCCCGACCTGATGAGTAAGCTTCACACCGGTCAGGTAGTAAGGCGAGTTTTCTGCTCCTATGCTGCGCGTGAGCGTCCAGCAGCTTTGCGAAGCGGCGCTTTCAAAACCGATGTAAGAAGGCAGAACACCCGCGTCCAGCCAGGTTCCCGCTCCGAGTCTCAGGCCGATATTGGCTTCATAGAGATGCTTCAGCATATCTTCTTCGGCGGATAGGTTGTATTGGGCATAGGTTCCGGCCATAAATGCGAGGTTAGCGCGGAGCTTTTCGCCCTGATAGGTTCCTTTCAGGTACGCCAGGTTAACCGAGAACTCATTGTGGCGGATATGATTGTACAGGAAATATGGCCGCTGATGATCCTCCGGCTCATGAAGGTCGTACAGATAATAGCTTTCCAGGTAGCCGGACAGGGCGAAGGTACCGTTGTCCGACTGCGCCGTGGCACGGGAAACCAGTCCCCAGCTTAGCGGAATGAGGGCGAGGCTTTTTATGAAACTGTTTTTCATTGTATTATTTTTTCCCGGTTTGATCCAGGATAATGTTAAGTTGTAATAAATTTACTACAGGAGGGCCGAACAGGCCCAGTAATGGCTGTTCCGTATGTTCCCGTACCAGCTCCTGAAGCTGTGCTTCGGAAATGCCTCTTTCGCGGGCAACCCGGGTTACCTGGACAAGCGCGGCTTCCGGCGATATATGGGGATCAAGCCCGCTGCCGGATGCAGTTACCATTTCGGCCGGAATGTCTTTCGCCGCCAGATAGGGATGATGCACCAGGAACGTGTCGATGCGTTCCTGCACGGTTTGCAGGTATTCTTCGTTGGAAGGTCCTTTGTTAGCGCCGGCCGAACCGGCGGCATTGTAATCCACGGCGGAGGGTCTTGACCAGAAATACCGCTCCTCTTTGAACAACTGTCCTATGCTTTCATAACCCACGACGCGTCCGTCGAGGCGCAGCGTTACTCCATTCCCCTTACCCGGAGCCAGGCGAGCTACAGCTGCAATAAAAAGCGGGTAGATCACACAGAGCAATACCAACAGCACCATGGTGATCCTTATCGACGGCAATACATATTTTTTCATTATTCGTTAATCTTTATTATATAAATGCGCTAAGGAGCAGATCAATCAGCTTTATGCCGATAAAGGGAGCGATCATACCGCCCAGACCGTACACCAATAGGTTGCGGCGCAACAGGCTCTCCGCCCCCAGCGGGCGGTACTTTACCCCTTTCAGGGCCAGGGGGATCAGCATGGGAATGATCAGGGCATTGAATATGACTGCCGACAGGATAGCTGATTCGGGGCTGTGAAGATCCATGATATTCAGCGCCTGCAGGGCCGGAATGCCGCTGATGAACAGCGCCGGTACAATGGCGAAATATTTGGCCACGTCGTTGGCGATGGAAAAGGTAGTGAGGGTACCGCGCGTCATCAGCAGCTGCTTACCGATCTCCACCACCTCGATCAGCTTGGTGGGATCGTTGTCCAGATCCACCATGTTTCCAGCTTCCTTGGCGGCCTGCGTGCCGCTGTTCATCGCTACCCCCACGTCGGCCTGGGCCAACGCCGGGGCATCGTTGGTCCCGTCGCCCATCATGGCCACCAGTTTCCCTTCGGCCTGCTCTTTTCTTATGTAATCCATTTTGTCTTCGGGCCTGGCCTCGGCAATAAAATCGTCCACCCCTGCCTCCCCGGCAATGTATTTTGCCGTCAGCGGGTTATCGCCGGTCACCATCACGGTCTTGACGCCCATTTTACGCAGGCGCTGAAAACGTTCCCGGATGCCCGGCTTGATGATATCCTGCAGCTCGATCACCCCTTTTACCTGCTCGTTCACTGCCACCACCAAGGGCGTTCCGCCGTCCGAAGAAATGGCCTCTACCCTTGTTTTTACTGGTTCGGGAAAGCTGTTCCCGGCTTCTGCGCAGAGGCTGCCGATGGCATCATAGGCCCCCTTGCGCACCCGGGTACCGTCGGGAAGATCCACGCCGCTGCTGCGCGTTTC
>DATCYD010000068.1:0-4326 GCA_036570465.1 Anseongella sp. | reverse complement strand
ATCAGCGCCGTGCTTACCCGCTTTATTACGCTTCCCCAAAATGCCCGGACTGCACACCATGCTGAAGCTGAAGCCGGATCACTTCAACCCAAAACACCCTGACAATAAAAATGATGAAAATACTGGTCACCGCACCATACCATGAAAACGGCCTTCAAGAATTAAAAGAGGGTCTGGGAGAAATCGTCTATAGACCCTGGAAGCCGCATGGCAGAGCCTACAATGAAGAGGAACTGATCCATTTGCTGGATAAAACAGGGGCGGAAGCGTTAATCACCGAACACGATCAGGTTACCCGGAAGGTTATTGAAAGCTTTCCCAAGCTCCGGTTCATCGGGGTTTGCCGCGGCACTCCGTCAAATGTTTCCCTGGAAGCTGCCGCTGAACGGGATATCCCCGTATTCAATACACCCGCCCGCAATGCACAGGCTGTGGCTGAAATGTTCATCGCCAATGTCATCACCCTGATGAGAAATACATTAGCCGCCCGTGACTGGCTAAACAACGGAGAATGGGAAGCAGGAGCCCACACTTCATATCTTGAGTTCAAGGGAAACGAACTGGCGGGCAAAACCATCGGGATGGTGGGCTTCGGGGCTATCGGCCAGCTAATCGCTAATTTACTCCGGCCCTTCTCCTGCCCCATTCGCTTTTATGATCCGTTTGTCAGCCATGTCGATCCGGAATTTAAGGCGCTTAGCCTGGAAGAATTATTCTCTGCCAGCGATATCCTGTCCATTCACCTGCCGGTAACCGGCCAAACCAGAGAAATGATCGGAGCAGAACTGATCGGCCGCATGCGACCAGGCGCTATTTTCGTGAATACAGCCCGTGCTGCGGTTGTTCAACGGGAAGCACTTCTGGATGCACTGGAAAACGGCCGCATCCGGGGCGCCATATTGGACGTCTTTGACAACGAGCCTCCCGATGAACTGGATTACAGACTGATCCGCCATCCGCGGGTGCTGGCCACCCCACACATCGCCGGCGCCACTCATGAAGTGGAAGATCATCACGTTCGCATCCTGAACCAACAACTTCTTTCTACCTTTAATACTAAAACAGGTACAAACCGATGAGCAAGAACAACGCCTGCATGATCATTGATATCGGAACAGGAAACCTCCGGGTAGCTGTCGCTTCCGCCAATGGAGCCATCCTGGCAATCGCCAGAGAGAATGTCCGCTATGAAAAAGACCCTCTGTATCCTGAATCGATCTATTTTGATCCGAAAGAGCTGTGGCAGCAGATTATCCGGCTAACGGGAAATGTATTAAAGCAATCCCCTGGTATAACCATCGGAGCAGTCACGGCCACCAGTCAGCGGGAAGGAATTGTCCTTACTGACAGCCAGGGTACGGCCCTGACCGGGCTTCCCAATATTGATCACCGGGGACGGGAATGGGAACACCTGCTGCAGGATAAAAGTCGGGTATATAAGCTGACGGGCCGGTATCCAACCTCTCTGTTTTCCGCTTTTAAGCTCGTGGGAGTGCGTGAACGGCGCAGGGAGATATGGGATCGTACTGCCCTGTTCATGAGCATCAGCGACTGGGTCGGGTTTCACCTTAGCGGTGTTGCCCATTATGAACATTCCCAGGCGTCTGAAACGCTTTTATACGATGTAGGAATGGGGAGGTGGTCCAATGAATTATGCGATCTGTTCCATCTCTCTCAGGACCTGCTTCCTCCGTTGCGTTCATCGGGCAGCATCCTTGGAGATGTGCTTCCCTCCCGCGCCGGTGAACTGGGTATTTCGCACCAGGCAAAGATAATCGTAGGAGGCGCAGACACCCAACTGGCCGTTCAAAGTACCCATCCGGCGGTTGACGATATCGTGATTGTCTCAGGAACCACCACTCCAATTGTAAAAGTAACCGGGAGCTACATCACAGATCCGTTGGAACGTACCTGGACCAACCGTCATAATACCGAAACCGACTTTATCCTGGAAGCAAACGCAGGGGTTACAGGCCTGAACTACCAGCGGTTGAAAGAAATTTTCTACCCGAATGAAGGTTACGATATAATCGAAGCGGAATTAGCCGACGCCGACCATTCTCAATGCGTAGCTTCACTGGGCTCGCTGGTGGCCAGTGAAAAATCCCCGTTGACCAAAGGAGGGTTTATTTTTGACGCTCCGGTTTCGCACCGGCTTTCCAGAAGCAGTTTTGTTTTTGCCACGCTCTGGGATATCGCCTGCAGTATTAAAGAAAACTATGGCATTTTATGCGAGGTAAACGATCATCAACAGGATTATATCTGGGCTTGCGGGGGCGGCGTCCAAAGCCGTACCCTGCGATCATTTATCGCCGGTTTACTGAATAAAGAGATCAGGATTCGCGATAACTACCGGCAGGCATCGGTGATGGGCGGTGTTTTTGTCTGCAATCAGGCCCTTGGCCTGCAGGGATCCGAACCCGGGATTGCCGAGACCATTAAACCACAAATGCAGGAATATTACGGGAAACTGTACCAGGAATGGAAGAAAACCCGTGCGAACTTTAAACAGACCTATCGAGATGCATCCTGATCCGGCTTGCTTCATTGGAATTGACATTGGAACCCAGGGTGCCCGCGCCGTGCTGATGGACCATCAGGGCAATCTTCTGGCTTCCGGCGAAGAAGGGTTTCCACTCAGTGACGATTCCCGGGAGGAACAATCGCCGGAAGATTGGTGGAAGGCTTGCCTGTTCACGCTTCGGGAACTGATCCGCCAGGCTGGAAAAAATGCCGGCCTCACGACGATCAAGGCCATTGCGGTCACTTCTACTTCGGGCACGGTTATCCCCCTGGACAACATCAACCGTCCCCTTCATGCTGCCCTGATGTATAGCGACAAGCGTTCACAAGCAGAAGCCCCGCGCTGTCAGGAGACGGCCCGGCAATCCGGCCAGGAAGGTTTTACAGCCTTCAATTATTCCTGTGGCTTGTCTAAAATGCACTGGTTTAGCGGAGCCTTTCCTGAAAAGGCAAATCGTATTGCCCGATGGGTACATGCAGCGGATTACATCACTGGAAAGTTAAGCGGTTGCTGGGGAATCAGTGACTTTACCAACGCGTTGAAATCAGGCTATGATCTTAAAAATGAATTATGGCCCGCCTATATTGTCGAAAAACTTTCCCTGAAACAGGAATGGCTGCCGAAAATTGTACCATCCGGAACGCCCATTGGTGTTCTGTTTCCGGGTTTGGCTGCTAACCTGGGTTTACCCGAAGGCATCTCTGTGACAGCCGGAATGACTGATGGCTGTGCTTCTCAGGTGGCATCCGGCGCGGTGAGCCCGGGAACCTGGAACACCACCATCGGAACTACATTGGTGGTGAAAGGGGTCACCCGCCAGTCGCTTAATGATCCCGAAGGACGATTTTACAGCCACCGCCATCCGGATGGGTACTGGATGCCTGGTGGAGCCAGCAATACCGGCGCCGATTGGGTACAGGAGTTCAGCGGGAAACAGGATCTTGATCTGTTGGATACGGCGGCTTCCAGCATGCTGCCGGGATCACATCTGGCATGGCCGCTCCGCCAGGAAGGTGAGCGTTTCCCCTTTATTGCCCCCCAGGCACGCGGTTTCATCCCCGATGGATTAACCCTGAACGAAGCTTTTCTGGCCAACCTGGAAGGAGTCGCCTACCTGGAGCGTTATGCTTTTGAGCTGGCCGAAACATTAAGCAGGGACCGGATAACTGCCATTTACTCAGCGGGTGGAGGAAGTAGTAGTGATGCCTGGCTCACCATCCGCAGCAACGTACTCAACAAGCCAATATTGCTGATGCAGCAGGTGAGCGGAGCGGCGGGCGCAGCGATCCTTGCCGCCTCCCGGACACATTTCCAATCCCTGGAAGAGGCCGCCCGTGCCATGACACAAACCAGCCGGAAAATTCATCCCGCACCGGAACTGGCAGCCTTCTATGACCAACAATACCAACTATTCATTGCTCTTTTGAACGAAAAAGGGTACATACACCCGCAAAGAAATCATGCTTAACGTTTATTTACTTCGTCACGGCCAAACGGTCTGGAACGCGGCCGGTAACAAATACTGCGGACGCACCGATGTTTCGCTCACCCAGTTGGGTATCAGCCAGGCAGAACGTGCCTGTGAACTACTCCGGGATATCAACTTTGAGAACGTATATGCTTCTCCCCTGGAACGAGCGCGGCGCACGGCGGAAATCGCAGTCAATGGCCTGCCGGTTGAAACCGACGAACGCCTGATTGAGGTAGATTTTGGGAACTGGGAAGGGAAAACACGTGCCGAATTCATCCGAGAAAACCCAACTTGCTGGGAAAACTGGTGCCTCAATCCGGATACCACCCAG
>DATCYD010000067.1:0-3771 GCA_036570465.1 Anseongella sp. | reverse complement strand
AGCGCCGGTTCTTTTCAGAAGTTCCAGCGTTTTTCGAATGCCTTCCTCTTCGCTGATATTGTCCTCGCCTTCATATTCAATGCCAATGTAACTGGTGTAGCCGGCATCATTCACAATTCCGAGCATTTTCGCATAATCGATCCTGGTTTCATTTCCACTGGCATCGAACGTATATGATTTGGCGCTCACTCCCTTGGCAAAAGGCATCATTTCTGTCACCCCTTTGTACATATCGTATTCTTCGGCACAAGTGGTTTCCGTACGGGTAATGCAGAAATTCCCGAAATCAGGCAGGGTACCGCAATGATCGTCTCCCACGGCGTTCATGACCCCGGCCAGCCACTGGCCATTGGATGAATAGCCGCCGTGATTTTCCACGATAATGGCTATGTTGTAATCCTTTGCAAAGGTGGTTAACCTGGTTAACCCATCAGCTGCAGCTGCAGCAACTTTTTCAGGCGTTCCTTCTCCACGGGCATTCACACGAATATCGGTACATCCCAGGAACTGCGCGGCTTCTACCCATTTGTAATGGTTTTCCACTGCCTTGGTCCGGGCGGCTTCATCGGTGTTCCCCAGATCGCCTTCCTCATCGATCATGATACGAACACTGGTCACTCCAAGATCCTGACAACGTTGTTTCAACTCGGTCAGATAGGCCTGGTCCCCGGCCTTATCCATGAAAAACTGGTTCACGAATTCCACGGCGTCAATGCCAAATTCGTTTTTGGCTTTTGCCGGAAAATCCAGGTTGTCAAGTTTCCCGCCCCTGAGCGCGCGGTGCAGCGACCATTCAGCCAATGAGATCTTAAAGAACAGATCCGCGTTGGCGTCCCCGGTAACAAGGGAATCGGCTGATTGCTGGCTTCCTTTTGAGTTGGATCCTCCGATGCAGCTTACCAGGGAAGCAGGCAACATTCCCCCGGTGCCCGCAAGCAGAGAAAGGGTGCCTACCTTCCGGATAAACGCCCTTCGATTGTTGTTAGATGACATGAAGGCAAAGTAGATTTTTTCTGCAAAAAAACAAAATAAATGCATTAGCTTTATTGCCCATGGACCTTTATACGATACATGCAGGGCATTTCAAGCTGGACGGCGGAGCCATGTTTGGTGTTGTTCCACAGTCAATCTGGAAAAAACACAATCCACCTGATGCGAATAATATGTGCAGCTGGGCCACCCGTTGCCTGCTCATCGAAGACGGGAACCGGTTGATCCTGGTGGATACCGGCATGGGCGACAAGCAAAGTGACAAGTTTTTCGGTTATTATTACCTGCACGGCGATGACACTCTTGAAAGATCGCTGCATAAAGCCGGATTCGACTTCGGCGACATCACCGATGTCCTTCTTACCCACCTCCACTTTGACCATTGCGGGGGGAGCATCCGCTATAATTCAGACAAAACCTCCCTGGAACCTGCCTTCCCGAACGCGATTTACTGGAGCAATCAGGCTCACTGGAAATGGGCCATTGAGCCGAATGCCCGAGAAAAAGCCTCCTTTCTGAAAGAGAATACCCTTCCTATCCAGGAAAGCGGACAACTAAAATTCATAACTGACGGTACCGAGTTCGGCGAGCACATCGCTATCCATCAGGTGAGCGGCCATACCGAGTCCATGATGCTTCCTCTCATCCGTTACAAGGGCAAAACGATTGCCTATTGCGCTGACCTTTTCCCATCCGTAGGCCATCTTCCCATTCCTTATGTCATGGCTTACGATACCCGTCCTTTGCTGACCCTGGAAGAGAAAAAACAATTCCTTGACAAGCCTGTTGAAAATGAATACATCCTGTTTTTCGAACACGACCCTGTAAATGAGTGCGTTACATTACAAAGGACAGAACGTGGTGTAAGAGAAAAAGAGATTTTTTATATTAGCGAAGTATAAGCGCCGTTTTAGAAAAACAAATTGAAATTAATACCGTTACACCTTGTAAAAGAAGGCAGTTTAATGTAACTTTGCGCGCTTGCGCTGTAAGGACGTTCTAACTATAAAAAGGAGAGAAATTTCACAGAATGAGACAACTTAAGATCACGCAGTCAATCACCAACCGTGAAAGTCAGTCGCTGGACAAATACTTGCACGAAATTGGAAAAGTTGACCTCATCTCCGCGGAGGAAGAAGTCATCCTGGCGCAGAAGATCAGGCAGGGGGATCAGGCAGCGCTTGAACGCCTTACCAAGACGAACCTGCGTTTTGTGGTTTCGGTAGCTAAACAATACCAGAACCAGGGACTTACCCTCGGTGACCTGATCAACGAAGGTAACCTGGGCCTTATTAAGGCTGCCAAACGCTTCGACGAGACCAAAGGATTTAAATTCATTTCATACGCCGTTTGGTGGATCCGGCAATCGATCCTGCAGGCCATTGCCGAACAATCCCGGATTGTGCGGCTGCCTCTGAACCAGGTAGGCTCCCTGAGCAAGATCGGAAAGGCTTATTCTAAACTGGAACAGGAATTTGAACGGGAGCCTTCTCCCGACGAACTGGCTGAGATCCTGGAAACCACGGTCGATAAAGTTTCTGACACGCTCAGTAATTCAGGACGGCATGTATCCATGGATGCACCTTTCGTACAAGGTGAAGAAAACACGTTATTGGACGTGTTGGAAAATACAGATACGCCAAACACAGATAGCATCCTGATCGGTGAATCCCTTTCTGAAGAGATCAGACGGGCGCTTTCCACCCTGACAGAACGGGAACGGGAAATCATTACGCTCTTCTTCGGATTGGGTAGCCAGCAACCGCTTTCCCTGGAGGAAATCGGAGAGCAGTTTAACCTGACCCGGGAACGGGTCCGCCAGATCAAGGACAAGGCCTTGCAACGCCTGAGACATACTTCGCGCAGCAAGATCCTGAAATCTTATCTGGGGTAGTTTATTTCTCAAAAACTACAGCATCTGAACTGGCACCGCATTCTTCCAGTATCTTAGACAAATCTTGTACGAACTCGTCCGGTCCGCAGATGTAAAAATGCTGGTCAAAATTGCGGATGTGATCCCGTATGTATTGGGCATCCAGAAAAGCCTTCTCATACGAAGTCGCTTCGTCCCCAGTGATTATTTTATGAAAATCATCTCCGAGATACCCTTCCAGCTCTTCTTTCAGAATAATATCCTGATCGGTCCGGTTGGAAAAATACAGGGAGCATCCGTTAAGTGCAGACTGCTTATGAAGATCCCTGAATATGGCTATGAAGGGGGTAATTCCTGCCCCGCCAGCTAAAAACGTTCCCGGCCCATTGTACGCAATGGCTCCCCAAACATCGTGCAGTACCAGGCGATCACCCGCCTGAAGGTTTCCCAATTCATTGGTAACCCCTTCATGGTCGTCATAGATCTTGATCGTAAATTCCAGATCCGGCCATTCATTCAGGCTCGTGAATGTAAACGGTCGTTTTTCTTCCCGCCATCGGGGATCATCAATGGCCACTTCCGTCGCCTGTCCGGGAATGAAGGTATAACCACTGGGCTTTTCAACACGGAAACGTTTTACATTATGCGTTACCGGTTCCACAGACAAAATTTTCACAATGTGTTCTTCGAGTTCTTCCATAATTTTACCTGGTAATTATTCTATTTATTTTTATCAAGGTAAGCATTTTCCTTTGCCTTGCTTATGAATTTATTGTCACGGATACCAAACCGCCAGGGGAGCAGCGCATCTTCCCCGGCGTAACCCACCCCGACCCGCGGGCCAGTCATGATCTCATTACTTTCAATAACTGTTCCCCTATCTTCGATCCAGATTTGTTCTGATAACA
>DATCYD010000066.1:0-7235 GCA_036570465.1 Anseongella sp. | reverse complement strand
GATAAACACCTCAAAAGACGAAAGCAGCCTGGTGGTAAGCGCCGGTGGGGAAACAGCCTATTTTGCATCCAACAGTCTGGAAGGATTTGGCGGATACGATCTTTACACCTTTGAAATGCCCCGCAAGGCCCGTCCGGCATTCGTATCGTATATCAAAGGCAATGTATATGACGCCGCTACCAAAACGCCCCTGCATTCCAGCATCCAACTGGTGGATCTTTCCACACGCGAGCTGGTATTCGGCTCTGAGACCAATGAGCTCACCGGAAGTTTTCTGGCCAGTTTGCCGGCAGGTAATAATTATGCCTTCAACGTCTCCGCTCCGGGTTATCTTTTTTATTCAGGCAGTTTCTTCCTGGAAGATCAGGACTCGTCCGAACCTTTCCAGCTTGATATTCCCCTAAGTAAGATCGCTGAAGGTGAAAAAATCATCCTGAAGAATATATTCTTTGAAACCGGATCCTATCACTTAAAGTCCGAATCCTTTGCCGAGCTTGACAAAGTAATTGAATTCATGAAGCAAAATCCTGCTGTAGTCATTGAACTATCGGGACATACTGATAATGTGGGAAGCCCCGAAAGTAATCAGGTTCTTTCCGAAAACAGGGCCAAAGCCGTTTATGCCTACCTTATCCGCGCCATCCTCAAACCCGATCGATTTCGGTTCAAGGGCTATGGCGAAAGCCGGCCCCTGGCCAGCAACACTACTGAAGAAGGACGGGCAGAAAACCGCCGCACCGAGTTAATGATCATTTCCCGTTAAGGAAACAATCATCAGGCTTTCCCTTATGGAATATTCAAGAATTTATGTGTTTGGAGCGAGATTTCCCAGGTGGGATGTTTTTTTACGTAGTCGATGATCAGGGGGGTCATTTCAGCCGAACGGCTCCATTCGGGTTGCAGGTAACGCCGGCAGCTGGCGGAAACAAGGCGGGCGTGTTCTTCGGCCCAGGCGAAGTCACTTTTATTGAAGACGATTACTTTCAGCTCGTCTGCTTTGGAAAGGCTGTCGGGCAGTGGTTTCTTGAACTTTTTCGGGGACAAACAGATCCAGTCCCAGCTGCCGCTTAACGGCCAGGCGCCGGAGGTTTCGATAAAGGTTTGGATGCCTTTTTCTTTCAGCCGGGCGCACAGATAGTCCAGGTTGTACATGAGTGGTTCTCCGCCGGTAACCACCACGGTGTTGGCGGGATGGGCTGCTGCTTGTTCCACGATCTGGTCGGTGGCTGTCAGGGGATGAAGACTGGCGTCCCAGGACTCTTTGACATCACACCAGTGACAGCCTACGTCACATCCTCCAAGTCGGATAAAATAAGCAGCTTTTCCGGTATTGAAGCCTTCTCCCTGGATGGTGTAGAAGGCTTCCATCAATGGCAAAAGAGTGCCGTCTTCCGGAACGCTGGCCGCGGAACTGCCGATAATACCGGGGCGCTCATCTTCCACTTTTCTGTGATCATTTGAGAAACCGGGATGTTCTTGTTTTGTGTTCATGATTAGTACTGAACCAGTTTAGTGACCTCCAAACTGGTAAACAATCCTTAGCTGCGACTGTTTCGGCGCCGGGCCGCTTGCAGGGTGTTTTGCAGCAGTCCCACGATGGTCATTAGGCCTACACCGCCGGGTACGGGTGAAATATAGCTGCACCTGGGGGCAACTTCATCAAATTTAACATCACCTACCAGTCGATAGCCGCTTTTTTTACCTGCGTCCGGAATGCGGTGAATGCCTACATCTACTACCACAGCGCCCTCTTTGATCATGTCCGCGGTTAAAAATTCGGGCCTTCCGATGGCGACGATCAGGATATCGGCCTGGCGGGTAAAACAGGTCAGGTCTTTGGTGCGGCTGTGGACGATGGTAACGGTACAGTTGCCGGGGTTGCCCTGGCGGGAAAGCAATATGCTGACAGGGGTGCCTACGATGTTGCTGCGCCCCATGACTACACAATGCCGGCCTTCTGTTTCAACACCGTAATGATCCAGCAACTGCACGATTCCGTATGGAGTAGCAGGCAGGAAGGTTGGAAGGCCGGTGAGCATCTTTCCCAGGCTTTCGGGATGAAAACCATCCACGTCTTTTTCAGGACTGATATGCATTATGACTTTTTTCTCGTCAATTTGCGCCGGTAAGGGGAGTTGTACCAAAATGCCGTCCACCTCATCGTCCGTGTTCAGCTGATCAATCTGCTCAAGCAGTGTTTCTTCACGGATGCTATCATCGAAACGAATCAGGGAAGCCCGGAAGCCTACGCGTTCGCTGTTTCGCAGTTTGCTGGCCACGTAGGTTTCGCTGGCTCCGTTGTTACCCACCAGGATGGTGACCAGGTACGGTTTCCGGCCGGTTTGTCTGGTAAATCGGGTTGCTTCCCGGGAGATTTCTTCCTTGTAATGTTCCGCAGCTTTTTTTCCGTCGAGTAACTGCATTTTAATCTAGTTTTAGTACGGCCATGAACGCGGATTGTGGGATCTCTACGTTGCCTACCTGGCGCATGCGTTTTTTACCTTTCTTCTGTTTTTCCAGCAGTTTTCGTTTGCGGGAGATGTCTCCGCCATAACATTTGGCAGTGACGTCTTTTCGTAAGGCGCGTACGGTTTCCCGGGCGATTACTTTGGCGCCTATCGAGGCCTGAATGGCGATTTCGAATTGCTGCCTCGGCAATAGTTCTTTTAGTTTTTCGCAAATCTTTTTACCGAAATCGTAAGCCCGGTCACGGTGAATGAGCGAGGACAGGGCATCTACCGGTTCTCCGTTCAGGCGTATATCCAGCTTCACCAGCGTGGATTGCCGGTAACCGATGGGATGATAGTCGAAAGACGCATATCCCTTTGAAATGGTTTTCAGTTTGTCATAAAAGTCGAAGACAATCTCTGCCAGTGGCATCTCAAAGATCAGTTCAACCCGGTCAGCAGTCAGATAATGCTGATTCACTACAATTCCCCGTTTGGCGATGCATAAAGTCATGATAGCGCCGATGAATTCGGCTTTGGAGATGACGCTGGCCTTAATGAAGGGTTCTTCTACGAATTCAAGCTTGTTCACATCCGGCAAATCGGCAGGGTTGTTGACTACCGCCAGGTCGCCGCGTGTTGAATAGGCCTTATAAGAAACGTTCGGCACGGTGGTAATGACGGTCATGTCAAACTCCCGTTCCAGTCTTTCCTGAACAATGTCCATGTGAAGCATGCCCAGAAATCCGCATCGGAAACCAAATCCTAGCGCTGCAGAAGATTCCGGCTCAAAAACCAGAGAGGCATCGTTCAGTTGAAGCTTATGCATGGCGTCCCGCAGCTCTTCGTAATCTTCGGTATCTACAGGATAAATGCCCGCAAATACTATGGGCTTTACAACTTCAAATCCCTTAATGGCTTCGGCACAGGGGGCCAGCACATGGGTGATGGTATCGCCCACCTTTACTTCACGTGCATCTTTGATACCGGATATAATATAGCCTACCTCACCAGCGGCCACTTTTTCGGTGGGTTGAGGTTTCAGGCGAAGCACACCTACTTCTTCAGCGATGTATTCACGGCCGGTGTTGACAAACTTCACGCGGTCACCTTTGCGAATTTCTCCGTTGGCTACCTTAAAATAGGCGATAATGCCACGGAATGAGTTATAAACCGAATCGAAGATCATGGCCTGCAGCCGTGATGAAGGGTCCCCCTTGGGTGAAGGGACACGCTCTATAATGGCGCTAAGGATTTCCGGAACCCCCATTCCGGTCTTGCCGCTGGCGGGTATGATATCCTCCCGCGAACAGCCAATCAGGTCAATGATCTGATCCTTCACTTCTTCGGGCATGGCTCCGGGAAGATCCATTTTATTCAGGATGGGAATAATCTCCAGATCGTGTTCCAGAGCCAGATAAAGGTTGGATATGGTTTGTGCCTGAATACCCTGGGTGGCGTCAACGATCAATAAGGCGCCCTCGCAAGCTGCAATGGACCGGGAAACTTCGTACGAAAAGTCAACATGTCCCGGTGTATCGATCAGGTTCAGCACATACTCAATTCCGTCCTGCAGATATTTCATTTGAATGGCGTGGCTCTTGATCGTAATGCCTCGCTCGCGTTCAAGGTCCATATCATCCAGCACCTGATTTTGGCTTTCACGTTCGGTAACCGTCTGAGTGATTTGCAGCAAACGGTCCGCCAGGGTGCTCTTACCGTGATCGATATGGGCGATGATACAAAAATTGCGAATATTCTTCATGCACATTGAAAATAGGTGCAAAAATACGTTTTTGCCGGGAAAAACCGATCGTTTTATGCAAATTGCACACCCAACAGAAATCCTTCATGCGTCCGAGTATCAGGAAAAAATTAACCAAACTGTTAGACTGGCGTCAGCGCCATATCGGAAGCAATACGTTTATGATCCTGGTAAGTGTGCTGGTAGGCATTATTGCCGGTCTGGCGGCATCCTTACTAAAGTCCCTGACGTACCAGATCGCAGAATATCTTCAGCAACTGGAATGGCGCGATAAATACTATTTCTTTATCTTTAGCCCCGCAATTGGTATTCTGCTTGCTATATTTTACGTTAAGCGCTTTATCCGGAACGATCAGTTTGAACCTGGACTGGCACCAATCATCCAAACGATCGGGCGTCGGAAGATCCGGACGGCATTTCACAACATCTATTCTCAGATAATCACCAGCGCCCTGACGGTTGGTTTCGGCGGCCCCCCTGGCCTGGAATCGCCCATTGTGGCAAGCGGGGCGGCCATCGGGTCTAATACCGGCTATTACCTCCGGCTTAACTACCGGGAAATCACCCTGTTGCTGGCTTGTGGCGCGGCGGCCGGGATATCGGCGGTATTTAACAGCCCCATTGCCGGGATGATCTTCGCTCTGGAAATTGTGCTTCCGGAATTTACGATACCAGCTTTTATTCCCTTGCTCATTGCCTCGGCCACCTCGGCGGTGGTAGCCCGTATATTTTATAATGAACAGCTATTCTTCCTGGTTACCGAAGGGTGGGAGTTTGAATCGCTTCTGCTGTATATCGTGATGGGAATTCTGCTTGGCACTCTTTCTTATTATTTTATCAGCATGAATCTGCGCATCCGGAAATATTTTTCTTCGCTGGGAAGCTGGCAGAAGAAATTTGCGTTAGGAGGCCTACTTCTGGGTGTTTTGCTGTTTATGTTTCCTTCTCTTTACGGCGAAGGTTATATCACCATCAAGGAATTTCTTGCCGGAAATTACCAGGTAACGGTGTCCAATAGCCTGTTTGATGGCTTTCAGGATGCCGAAGGGGTCATCATTGTTTACACCCTGATGATCGCGCTGGTAAAAATGCCGGCCGCGGGCATTGCCATCGGAGCAGGAGGGAATGGCGGACTTTTCGGCCCTTCCCTTGTTACCGGCGGATTGCTGGGATTTGTTTTCGCCTTTGCCCTGAACCAAACAGGGTGGGTGGATCTGACCATTCAAAATTTTATTGTCGCCGGGATGGCCGGCTCCCTGAGCGGCATTATCCGGGCTCCGCTCACGGCGATCTTCCTGATTGCTGAAATCACCGGTGGCTATATCCTGATGGTGCCTCTGATGATCGTGTCTGCCATTTCCTTTTTTATATCCCGCTACCTGGAAAGGTTTTCAATTTACACGAAAGAACTCGCTGAACAAGGAGAACCGATAGGCGAGGGAGGTGATGACCGGAGCATTCTGAGCATGATGAAACTCCGCTACCTTATCGAACGAAACTTTTACGTTCTGCCTGCCGAAAGCCTGTTGTCAGAACATAAGGCTGAATTTATCCATTCAAAAAGGAATATTTTTCCGGTTGTCAATGAAGAAAATCAACTACAGGGCATTCTGATGCTGGAAGATGTGCTGAGTTATTTATTTGAACAGAACAAGCAGGACACCCGGGTTACTGAAGTAATGAAACCGGTTCCCGGAACACTGGATATTCACGATTCGGTGGAGATTGCGATTAAAAAACTGGATCATAAAAACGTCTGGATGCTGCCTGTCACTGACCAGGGTCGTTACATCGGTTTCGTTTCCAAATCATCTGTTTTTGGTAAATACCGGGCACTGATGCTACGTCAGGCCCGGCGTACAATGTAAAACCTGTGCATGAAAAAAAATGCAAAAGAGTAAGCCGGGTTCTGTTCATTTCGCCGCCTGAAGGCAAGGGCGCACAAGGCGCCGGGCGAAACTGCTTGTCATTTATCTGGCCGCGTCATCACTGGCGCGGTCTATCAGCCTACCCACCGGGATTGGACGAGCAGCCCTCGGGCCCCGGTTTATTTGGCCTTTCAACTCCTGAGGTTTACCTGCATCCTGCATCGCTGCAGGAAGCCGTGGGCTCTTACCCCACATTTTCACTATGACCCCGCCGGCGCCGTGAAGCACCCGCGCAAGGCTACCTGTTTTCTGTGGCACTTTCTGTTTCCGGTCCGCGTTATCCGGTAAAACCGTTGTCTGCGGAGCAGGACCCTTCCTGTTAGGAAGCAGGATGCTCTATGTTGCCCGGACTTTCCTCCCCCGGTAAACCGAAGGCGACGAGCCTTTTTGCAGATACAAAGATACTGATTTTCGGGCACTCAAAGCGTTTAAGGTTTATTGCAGGCCTGTGGTATCAATGGCGGGCGGTGGTATCGTTGGGTTGACATCGTGCCAGGGCGCGGCGGACTTCCCCGATGGTAAACATTTCCTGGCTGTTCCCAAAAGCATTGGTCACGTAGGTCAGGATCTCGGCAATTTCCATTTCAGTAAGCCTGTCATTGGCCATCATGGGCTGGTCATATACCTGACCGTGAATGGTTACCGGATCGGTCATGCCGTAGCGAATGAAGCAGGCGAGCTGGTCACGATGCTGCCGGAGATACAAGGTATCGGTAAGGGGAGGGATGAGTTTTTCAAAGCCTGTGCCATCGATCTGGTGACAATTCTGACATTGGCTGCGGTACAAGACCATGCCTTCAGCGATGTATTTCTTTTTCAGGATTTCCTGTTTGTTGTTGCAGGCGCTGAATGAAACAGTCATGGCAATAACAGCGATTGTTGTCCGAAGCACGGACATGCGTCTGAAGGCCCGTCCAGGGTACATTATTCGCTGGCTCATCCTGCTTTTAATATCCTCATTTCTTTGCGATGCTGTCCAACAGTTCCCGTGCAGCCTCAATGCTTTCGTCGTAGGCCTTCTCGATCCCTGTTATTTTTGCTTTTTCTGCATTCAGATACTCCATGACCGCCTCATGTTCCATATCCGTGTAATCG
>DATCYD010000065.1:0-30220 GCA_036570465.1 Anseongella sp. | reverse complement strand
AGATTACTTTAATTTTTTTAAAGGTCAGGGGCGATCCGTAAACAGCTGAGCCATCTGGTTTCATGACCTTTATTGCCATCGTATATATACTTGGACTGCTAGAAGTTTGATATAAAAAATACCGGGTTTGATAGTTGCCGTTAGATCCTATGCCTGGTATAGGATACCACGTAGAGGAGGCCTCATTAGCAGGATTATAATAAACCAGGATAAGGCTATTATCTACTATTTCTTTGGCCACAGTGAATGTCATGGCTAGTGTATTCGTAAAGGTCTTTGCGCCAAATTCATAGAGAATTACATTAGCATTCCCATCGTCACCAACCGGCCCCTGTGGTCCCTGTGGTCCCTGTTCACCCTGAGCTCCTTGTTCACCCTGAGGGCCTTCGGGTCCTGCAGGCCCCTCTTTTTCACAAGATGAGATTGTAAACGCTGCTATAAGAAGAGTTGTTAAGTAAATACGTGTTTTCATTTTTTTTTGGATTTGATTTAAAAACAAAGGTATAGATATATTACCATGTTCACAAGGTAGGTAATACGCATTCTGTCTGAGTAATTATACGTTTCTTTTCCATATATTTCTTTAATCAATATGCATTCAATTGGGAGCCAGGCTGTTCTTTACTTCTGTAACCTCTGGTTTATCAGCCAGTTTTCAACAATCTGGTTTACCTCGCCTGATTCCTGCATGCGCAGGAGTTGGATGTTGACAGCAGCGACGGTCGCAGACTTTTTCCCAAACGCGAAGCCATAGCCTTGCGGCATGTATTCCGAGGTGGAAATGGTGATCTCCGCAGCGGGATTTTCTTTCAGATAGTACAGTAGTTGTGGCCGGTCATAGGCAATGGCGACTACTTTGTTTTCATTAAGTGCCCTAAAGGCGCTTTCAAGGGAAGGCACGGCCACCGTCTTTCCGGCATATTTTCGAACAAACTGCTCTGCTGGAGATCCTTCGATTACCGCAATTCGCTTCCCCGGTATTTCTTCCGCCGTATTAATCGCGGATGAACTGAGTCTGCTTACGGTAATGGTGCTGGATATTCCGGCTATCAGCGAGGTTGCCGTCAGCAAAGCGATGACCATCCAGATACCAGAAATAATCTTACCTGCGATCGTTTTTGGCGCTTTATCGCCATAACCAACTGTTGTCATGGTTACCAGGGCGAACCAAATCCCATTGAAGATGCCATGCAACGGCCGTACGGAGAATTGTTCCGGTGAGACTTTCCGTTCTGCCAGCCAGATCAGCGTGCCCACGATCGCAAGTACGATCAACAGCAATCCGATCGCAGTAAAAAAGGAAGGACTGAAGAACGGCCGGATATGCTGCCAGACGCTTGCCTCCGTAGTCTTCGATGCAATGCCCAGGCTTGATAGGAAATACGGCTGAGTAAACCGGACAGCTTCCGCCCGTTGGGAAGTGATGCTTACCGGCCCCACCACCACATCCAGTTCATCTCGCTGAAGCTTTTCCAATGCAGTGGCCACGTCAGGAAGCTGCTGAAAAAGATAGTCAATTCCAGCAGCCATGGCTACCGATTGCCAGATCTCCACCGAGATGCCATCATAATCATCTCCTTCGTAAACTACAAAAGGAGCCGTGCCTGCCAGGCCAACCCTGAGGGTGTCTGTAGTAACCTCCTGCGCTTTCAGACAGAAAGTTGAAAGTCCTGTTACAACAAAAATGAAAAGACAATATTTATAACAATTCATATTCAGGCATGTGCATTGACTAACAATATTGGGATTTGAGCTTGTTGTTCTCAAGGAATCCCACTTTTTTGAAAGAAAATCTTCAAGTACAGGTCCTAACGACGAGTTGGGAATGAAGAGAGAGAAGGCTAAAATAGAAATTCTCATCAGAAAGGGCAAGAAGTATCAGTATTGGCGCTCCACCTGCCAAAGTTCAAACAGCCTGTCTTGATTGATAATTACCCTATTTGGTGTTATCTTGGTAGGGGAAATCGAATAATCAGGCATAATAGGTTATATATATGAAGGCGCACTTCGAACAGGTAATGTCGTTACCGGAAAATTCATTCAAAGTATTTCTCCATGAAGTAAATGAATTTGATGCTCCCTGGCATTATCATCCGGAATATGAACTGACCCTCATTCTACAAAGCAAAGGCATCAGGTACGTTGGCAACAGCATGGAAAACTTCGAAGAGGGTGATCTGGTGCTTTTGGGGCCAAACCTGCCTCATTGCTGGAAGAACACGGAAGATCACAAGGAAAAAGCGCTGGCGATTGTCGTTCAATGGCAGGAGCAATTCATTGGAAGGGGATGGACAGAGAACCCGGAGTTTAATCATATTCGCCGACTCTTGCAGTTTGCTGGGCAGGGGGTCAGGTTCCCGCAACAAACAGTCGCCCGGGTACATAAAATGATACTGCTTTTACTGCACTTGCCTCCTTTCCGAAAACTGATGCAATTCCTGGAAATACTGAATATGCTGGCGGAAACGGCCGATACACAACTTTTATGCGAGCGGGGGATTGCTTATCCACTTAATTACGAGGATAATCAAAGAGTAAATACGGTGTATAGTTATATCAAAGAACACTACCGTGAAAAAATCACTTTGGCAACCTTAGCCGGATTGGTGCATATGAACGAAGAATCTTTTTCCCGGTTTTTCAGCAAGACGATGCACAAGCCGTTCTTCACCTATCTTAATGAATATAGGATCAACATGGCATGTAAGTTACTGATAGAGACAGATATGCAGGTGTCGCAGATTAGTTACGCCTGCGGATACGAGAGTCTGCCCTTTTTCTACAGGCAATTTAGCAAGTTCAGACATATGCCACCCTCCAGCTACAAGAAACAATTCCAAACGGCTGCAAAGCGGCCTTGATTTCATATTTAATTCTTAATTGCCTTTGCCGAATGGCTAGTGGCATTGAAAGTCTTTAGCAACCGCTTATTGATTTAGACTTATAGTTTAAAGGCTCCGCTCATCAGTTCTTTCTCTGCTCTTGATATCCCGATGCTATCGGCAACACTTTCCCATTGGCGCACGCTTTCCACTACTTCCCGGATGATTTGGTCCATCTGTTTATGGTCCAACCTGAAGAACTCGCCGACACTTTTGGCAAGATCAAAATCTAACGCATTGTTGTCCATATCGACATTCAGTGACAGACCATTTTTTTCCACTGAAGGGTTTAAGTCATAAGCGGGGGACAAAATCCAACCTTCATCTGTCAGAATAAACCCATGATTCCGCAAGTGATCGTCCGTATTGGAAATGGCAATATTGAAAACAATCCTTCTCCACAGTTGGTGCAGGTTTTCTCTCGCCTCCGCTCCGTAAGTCTGAATAAATTCGACGATATCCATGTAACTTGCCGGGTTGTCACGTGTCGTATCTTCGCTATTGCCCGTCATGGTCATCGCCGAAGCAAAATGAATGCGTTCCCCTTGCTCCCTATCAAAACGTTTGGTAAAAAATGTATGGTGGTTGCCGGTTATCTTTTCTATTTTAGAGGAAGCCATCCGTACCCCGGCCCCAATAGCCAATTGATACGCTAGGAATTCCCAGGCTCCTTTGTCAAACGTGTCATTTTTGGAAGGAAATTTAGCGATCCACAATTCGTTGTTTTCATCCAGAATATTGGCTTTAGGACGCGCACCACCCAAAGAGGAACCTGGAGCCATTAAAATGGCTAACCACTCTTTTAGTTCATCATTGTTGTCGTCATTTTCGAGGCGATCGACCGCATGCTGAAGCTTCCGAATGGAAGACCATGGCGGAGTAGGCGTTTCATTGTTGTCATCTAAAAATGGACCATCGATCTCCGTTTTGAAGCGCAATGCTCCCATACGGCTCTCGTCGTAAACACCCAGCAAATAGTCAATATCATACAATATCGGTGCCTTTTCGTTTCGCTCCCTGGTCAGCTGGGCTGCCCTTCTTTTCATCAATGTTCGTCCCCATGTGTCAGGCATGCTGTCCAGGAAGATGCCAAAATTTTGTTTGTAATTAGAATATTGTGCCCCAGCAAAAAATTGAATATCAGGATCCAAGATTTGCAGGTATTCCGATTTCAGCCATGTTTTATCATACTCGAAACTGAACGCTTTTTTTCCTTTGGCAAAGTGAGCAGAAAGTATGCCCATGAATTTGGGATCCGGCATCCCTTTCCAGTGTGCATACACATATATGTCGAATTTATCTTTTGCCATTTTCTATTTCAATAATTCCAAATCCTGCAATTTTCTTCCTAGCTCATCGTCTGCCGCTAATTTCAACACATCTTCGTGCAAGCCCAGTACCCGGAGTACGTTAAAATACGCACCAAATGCAACGCCTGAATCCCCTTTCTCGATGAGGTATAACGTTGACCGCACAATGCCTGCGCGTTCCGCAACCTGAATAGTCGTTAGTTTACGGCGTTTTCGTGCGAGTTTTATATTCTCACCCATCTGCTCCAGAAGCTTACTATGTTTCGGTAAAACAACCTGTTTCTTTGTAGCCATCTTTAAATAATGTTTGTTATTACATACAAATATAGATGTTTTGATTGAAATGACAAACATAACTATGACAGTCATCTGAGCGAAGAAACACATGCTTTTGTTGCCAATCTATACATCAAGGGCGTCAAAAAAGCTCTAATACCAGCTGCGCGCAGGGACATAGCTGTTGCCGAAGGTGACCTTTCCAGAAGATACGAGGAAGAGCGAATGTTTCCTTCACCCGAATATGTGTTAATTCCCGGCTAAAGTGATAATGGGCCCCTCATGAGTTTCAAGACTCAAAGCAGAGGTATTTATTAAAAGGTTTTGCCAGCTCAGAGTCTAGAACCCATCGAACCACGCCATCAAATCTCCTTTCTTTATAAGATTCAAGATGCTGAACGATATCCTTGCCAAAAAGTGCCATGTTCAGGACATCCGCTTCATTGGCATACACCCAATTGATCTGTTTTGAAGTAAGGTGGTCCGGCATTAAGTTTTCCTTTACTGCATCGGTATGTATCCGGTAATTAATCTTGGTTAGACTGCGTTTAATATTCCAGTCCAGCGACTTTTGCTCCTTCTCCTGTAATCGCTGGAATTCTTTGATAAGGTAGAGTTTAAACTCCACGGAGATCCAGGACGCAAATTCAAAGGCTATGTCTTTATGTGCGAAAGTCCCTCCATATCGTCCTGCCTTAGCAGTTAATCCTATGGCATTGGTTTGAACAATCCATTGCTTGGATGTGAGCACAAAACTGTTTAGACCTGCGCGATTTTTAAACCCCTCGAATTCGATGGGATTAAAATCTGGATTATTTAACTTTTCCCAGATTCCCAGATACTCAATGGAACATTTGCGTGTAATTTTAGACTTGATTGCCGGTATGGTCGATGAGATGAGAAGTACCAAGCGAGTAATTAACTGACAGGAACCGCGTTTCTGAAATTCATCATACCGTATTCGGGACTATCTATATCCGTTTCGCCATCATAAATCACCTGAGTAGAAACCAGGTTGCTGCCCAATAACTTCTTCAAATACACCAGGTTTTTTAAAAAATCCCGGTGAAATGCCTTGGCAGATTTTATTTCATACGCATATAACTTGTCGGCGTGTTCCTGCACAATGTCCACTTCCCGCTGCGACTGGTCTCGATAATAGAATAGATTAGCTAATTTTCCCCGGTTAAAGCGATTTTTTAAGAACTCCAGTACCACCAGGTTTTCAAAAATAGATCCACGCAGAGGATGTGCAGCCAATTGCTGCTCATTTTCTATACCTAAAAGAAAACACACCAGTCCCGTATCACAGAAGTAAATTTTAGGCGTTTTAATCAACCGTTTGCCAACATTTCGGTAGAACGGCGGTAAGCGAAACAGAATGTAGGACGCCTCCAATACGCTTAACCATTCGTTGACAGTAGGCACAGAAACCCCTACTTCATTTGAGAGCGCCGACGCGGTTAGCTCTGTGGCGGTCCGGCCCGCGCAGAGACGGATGAAGGTTTGGAATTTTGTCAAATCTTTTATGTTCAGCAGCCCACGGACATCCCGCTCAATGTAGGTATTGTAGTAATTCCGGCTTGCATCCTGTACAGGAATGTTTTTAGCCCATACGGCGGGATATCCCCCATTGAGCAACAACGTGTTAGTATCCGCTTTTATGTGATCTCCTAATTCTGACAGAGATAATGGTAGCAACGTTAATGTAGCCGCCCGGCCGGCAAGCGATTGCGTTACCTTCTCCATCAACGTAAAATTGCTACTGCCCGTTAATACAAAATGACTTCCGTCAACTTCGTCGGCTACCACTTGTATATAAGAAAAAAGTTCCGGGTACCGCTGCACTTCATCCAAAATAACACCTTTGGCATATTGCTTTAAAAATCCTTTTGGCGAAGCCGCTATCTGCTCGCGAAGGCTAATATCTTCAAGATTAACATAATGGTAATCGGAAAATAGATTTTTGCAAAGGGTGGTTTTTCCAGATTGCCGAGGGCCCGTTAATACGAGTACCGCGTAATGTTGGGATAGTCGGATGAGTTCCGACCGTAATTTTCTATCTATGAATGCATTGCTCATATTTCGACAGATTTAAGGTTAAACTTTAAATCTGTCCAAATTTAACTAAATGTAGCCATATCTGCAAATTTCAGAGAGGAGAATGCATGATGTTGGGGTCAGGTGCATTGCAAAAAAAACCGGCTTTGTCGTATTGCAAAGCCGGTTTGTACGGGTGGTGGGATTGTGTTGGAACACTTGCTGGGAATTTTGAAAATAATAGGCGAGCGCATTCGTATTTTTCCATGAAAATCCTAAACTTGTATCTCGTTTTTCATGGAAATACTGCAGATTATCTTTTCAGCAAATCGAACAGCGCCCGGTTGATATATAAGGTTTCTTTCCACACTTTCTTGGAGGTGAGGACACCAATCTGTTCCAGGCCCTTCAGGTATTTCGCTGCGGTGATTCTGGATACGCCCATACGATCCCCCACGAATTCTATTTTGCAGTAAGGTTGCTCAAAGATCAGTTCCAGCAGCTCCTTATCGTAAAGTTTTGCAGCCGATGACTTTATCAGTTCCTGTGTCTTGGCGAATAACGCTTTGATTGCCAAAATTTGCTTGATGGTTTCCTTGGCTGTTTCCTCGACTCCCTTTAACATGAACAGTACCCAATCTTCCCATTTATTAGTCGTTCGCACCTCCTGTAACAGGCGGTAATAGTCCGTTTTGTGCTTGATAATGTAGTCGCTTAGATAAAGCACCGGGCTATCCAACAGCCCGTGCAAAATCAGGTAAAGTACATTAATGATCCGGCCCGTCCGGCCGTTGCCGTCATAGAATGGATGGATACTTTCAAACTGGTAATGCTGTACTGCCAACTTAATTAATGGAGAAACCTCATCCGTCTCATTGATGTAAACCTCGAGGCTTTTCATCAGCGCCAGGATGATCTCCTTATCGTCCGGCGGTGTGTAGATCACTTCACCCGTTATGGTGTTCTTGAGCGACGTACCGGGCAATTTTCTGAGCCCGGCATTATTTTCTTCCAGCACCTCCTGTATGGCAATAATGGTATTCGTATTCAGAAATCCCTTTTTTCCGACTGCGCGATACCCTTCCAGGATAGCTTCCCGGTAACGCAGCACCTCTTTGGTCGCCGAGTCCACGGTTATCCCCTTGGCAGACAACGCCTCATAGAGCTTGTCATGAGTAGTAATCACGTTCTCAATCTCCGAACTTGCTCTGGCTTCCCTTAGGATTACCGCATTCAACAGGATGGACGGATTGGGCAATGTATGGACCAAACCCTTCAGCTCTGCCAAAGCTATCGCCGACTTGGTTACCTGCCTCAGTATAGGTACCGTTTCTATTGGAGGCAAGATTGCAGGTAATAACGGCAATGCGTTATAGGGAATATCCTTGTTCATATCGCTCCTTTTCTTGTATAGTTTTTATACATGAATACGTTATCATGTAAAGATAATGTAATTTTGTTTACATGACAGAGTTGTCATAAAAATTTTCTATCCATGAGGTACGATGTGTTAGAGCATTTGCTGGGGATTTTGAAAAAACATATGAGTATTTTTGGCATTTTTCCATGAAAATCGTAAATTAGACTTTCGTTTTTCATGGATATAAGAAGAAATATCATTACAGCTTTTAAGGAATACAAGCAGGTATTCCCCGCTGTTGGTCTGTTAGGGCCTCGGCAGGTAGGCAAAACTACGTTTGTAAAAGGGCTGGCCAAAATCGATGATTTTATATATCTGGATTTGGAACGCATGGCTGACCGCGAGAAGCTGAAGGACCCTGGGTTTTACTTTTCACAATATCCGGAGAAATCCTTCATTTTGGACGAAGTGCAGTTTATGCCGGAGATTTTTGCGGAATTGCGGGGAATTATTGACGCAGATCGACGGCCGGGGAAATTCCTATTGCTCGGATCCGCTTCACCAGATTTAATTCGCAACGCTTCCGACTCGCTCGCCGGAAGAATAGGTTACTTGCAACTGCCTCCTTTCATGCTGTCGGAAGTGGATAATAATATACAGCAGTTGTGGCTGCGAGGCGGTTTTCCGCTTGCCTATCTGGCCATATCTCAGCGAGCAAGCGTGTTATGGAGAAGAAATTTCATCCAGACTTATATCAATAGGGACCTGGGCTTGTTAGGTCTGCAAGCTGATCCACAAATGATGGAGCGCTTTTGGCGGATGCTGGCCACCACACATGGAAATCTGTGGAATGCGGAAAACTTCGCACGCTCACTGGGGATCACCCGACCAACGGTAAACCGATATCTTGGTTTTATGGAGGGGGCATTTATGGTGCGCGTCCTGCAACCATGGTTCAGGAATATCAAAAAACGCTTGGTAAAGTCACCTAAAGTTTATATCAGGGATAGCGGCCTGTTGCACTCGCTGCTGGGGTTGGATGATTACGAAACACTGATCAATCACATTCAAGTTGGTGCTTCATGGGAAGGGTTTATTTTGGAACAGATCATCAACTCGTTAGATGATAATGTACGTCCCTGGTTCTATAGAACGCAGCAGGGGGCGGAATGCGACCTGCTATTGGAGAAGAACGACAGAATCGTGGCTGCGGTGGAGATTAAATACAGCGCTGTTCCGAATATCGGCAAAGGATTTAGGATTTCCATGCAAGACACCAATGCCAAAAGAGGTTATATCATAGCCCAGGTAGATGAAACCTATCATCCTGAAGAGGATATAACGGTAACGGACGTTATCACATTCATCAAGGATGAACTGCCGGGGCTGTAAAGATAGCGGATATGGATTGGGGATCAGTGCTGAAATGGCCGTACGCTTATCAAAAGCGATTTCGGTTTTGATCATTGCCTACACCCGTAGGGATTAGCTCCGGCACCTAATAGCGGCCCCGCTTTTCCCTACGTTGTAAAGGGGATTACCCTCCCTCACTTCGTTCGCTCGGTTTTTCCTTACTTTAAGAAAACTCTTATGCTTATAGTAAGGGATTAGCTCCGGCGCCTGACGGTGCCTCCGCTTCTCCCTACTTTGTAGTAAAGGGAATCAAAACCAGGAACGCTGACGCGTTCTGCGTTCTCCTTTCAACAAAAAAGCCGAAAGGGTTTCGGTTTTTTGATTCATTCCGTCCGCCTTTCGGTTTTGATCATTACGTACACCCGTAGGGATTCGAACCCCAAGTCTTCTGATCCGTAGTCAGATGCTTTATCCAGTTAAGCTACGGGTGCGTCAGGGGTGCAAAGATACAAAGAACATCTGAAATTCGAAAAATTCTGATTGACAAATCTGGGGTGTGTGGTGTTCCCTAATGGCTGGTGTCTGCAACTAGCAACCAGCAACTACAAATTCGAAACCAGCAACTATAAACTGTTGTGAAGCAATCTCAAACTCGAAACCTCGCGTTAGCGCGGAAAAGGTGGTAAAATTATTTTTTGTTCTTAGGTTTTGAGATGGAATCGCGCATGTCGGTGTCGGCCTGGATGTTTTGCATGCGGTAATAGTCCATGACGCCGAGGTTGCCGGCTTTGAAGGCCTCGGCCATGGCCAGGGGGACTTCTGCTTCTGCTTCGATTACTTTAGCGCGGGCTTCCTGGGCTTTGGCTTTCATTTCTTGTTCGAGGGCTACGGCCATAGCGCGGCGTTCTTCGGCGCGGGCGTTGGCTACTTTCAGGTCGGCTTCGGCCTGGTCGGTTTGGAGTTTTGCGCCGATGTTTGCTCCGATGTCAATGTCGGCGATATCGATGGACAGGATCTCGAAGGCGGTCCCGGAGTCGAGGCCTTTTTCGAGGACGACCTTGGAGATTCGGTCGGGGTTTTCGAGGACTACTTTATGGGTTGCGGATGAACCGAGTGTAGAAACGACGCCTTCTCCGACTCTTGCGAGGATGGTTTCTTCACCGGCGCCGCCGACTAGTTGGCGGATATTGGCTCTTACGGTAACCCTTGCTTTGGCGATTAACTGGATGCCGTCCTGGGCTACGGCGGCTACGGGCGGGGTGTCGATTACGCGGGGGGTTACTGAAAGTTGGACGGCGTCGGATACGTCTCTTCCGGCAAGGTCGATGGCGGTGGCCATTTTGAAATCCAGGGGGATGTTGGCTTTGTCGGCTGAGATCAATGCTTTGATTACGTTGTTGACGTTTCCTCCGGCGAGGTAGTGGGTTTCTATTTCGTTGGAGGTAAGATTGAGTCCGGCTTTGGTGGAGGTGATCATTCCGTTGACAACTAATGCGGGTGGAACTTTACGCAGGCGCATTAGGACTAAGTTAATGAGGCTGACTTTTACACCTGAAAGATAGGCGGTGAACCACAGGTTAACCGGGAAAATGTAAAGGATCAGAAAGAAGGCGATAATGCCGCCGACAATGAAGAGGATGGTTGCAATTTCCATGATGGTGTTCAGGTGTTTATTTGTTGGATTGTTTTAATTCCGGGATGAAGATAACTGTTTTCTGACAATTTCCAGTCCTTCTTCGAAAGAATGGGGCTGATAATTGAGTTCGGTGCGGGCTTTGTCAAGGATGAAGCCTGTTTTGGGCGGGCGATTGGCGGTTTGGTTCAGGGTTTGGGCTGAAATGGGGCGGATCAGGGTTTCGTCCAGATGGAAGAAACGGGCTACGCGCCGGACGATTTCCAGGATGCTCATGTAATCGGGGCCGGAAATGTGAAAGATGCCGCGGGCGCGTTTTTCGGCGGACAGGAGGCAAGCCTGGGCCAGGTCTTCGGCTAGGGTGGGCATGCGGAACTGGTCGTTTACTACGTTGATGGGTTGACCTTTTTCGAGTGCTTCTTTTGCCCAAAGGACGATATTGGAGCGGCTCATGTCGTGGACTACGCCATAGACAATAATGGTGCGGAGGATGGTCCAGGTGGTGGCTGATTCCCGGACGATTTGCTCGGATTCGAGTTTCGACTGGCCATAGTAGCTCAGGGGGGAGGGGGTGTCTTCTTCCCGGTAGGGGCCGTTTTCGCCGTCGAAAATAAAGTCTGTTGAAAGGTGGATGAGGTGGGCGCCGAGTTCTCCGGCGGTTTCGGTCAGGTAGCGGGTGGCTTCTATATTTAGCTGTTTGCAGCCTTCGCGGTCATTTTCGCACGCATCCACATTAGTCATAGCTGCGGTGTGGACAATCGCGTCTGGTTTCAGGGCTCTCAGTACTTCCCTTACGCGGGATTGGTTGCGGACGTCCATTTCTTCATAGAGGTAGCCTGAATTGTCAGGATATCGGTCGGGGCCGTGTGAGGTGGCCACGAGCCGCCAGTCTGGGTGCTCTTTAAATAAGGTAATGAGTTTCTGGCCGAGCAGGCCATTACTTCCGGTCACAAGAATGGTTTGCATCCGGCGAAAATAGTACTTTTATCCGATGAAAGCGATCGTAATTACGGCGCCGGGAGGGCCTGAAGTGTTGCAGGTGGCAGAAAGACAGGTTCCTGTGCCAAAGGTTGGTGAGGTATTGATCCGGGTGGGGGCGGCTGGCCTGAATCGTCCGGACATTGCGCAACGTAAAGGGAGATATCCGGCTCCAGCAGGGGCGCCTGCTGATATTCCTGGCCTGGAAATCGCTGGCATCGTTGAAAGCACCGGAGTTGAAAGCACCGGAGTTGAAAGCACCGGAGTGGTGAAACGCTGGAAACCGGGTGATAAGGTTTGTGCGCTGGTGAGTGGGGGAGGTTATGCCGAATATTGCTGCGTTCGGGAAGAACAATGCTTGCCGGTGCCGGAAAATCTGTCTTTAACAGAAGCGGCTGCTTTGCCGGAAACTTTTTTCACTGTTTGGAGTAATGTGTTCGATCGGGGTGGGTTACAGAAGGGGGAACGGTTGCTGGTGCATGGTGGGTCGGGTGGCATCGGGACAACGGCTATTCAGCTTGGCAGTGCCTGGGGATGCGAGGTGTTTACCACTGCTGGTACGGCGGATAAATGCCGTTTTTGTGAAGAACTTGGTGCCACGAGGGCTATTAATTATCGGGAAGAAGATTTTGAAGTGGAACTTCGGGGCCTGACACCTCAACCGTCCATGAATGTGATTTTGGATATGATTGGGGGGGATTATACGGCAAAGAACCTGCGTTTGCTGGCTACTGATGGGCGTCTGATCCTGATCAATGCCATGAAGGGGAGGGAGGGGGTGATTGATTTACTGGCCGTGATGCAGCGAAGGCTGGTGATTACCGGCTCTACGTTACGGAGCCGGGAGTCTTCATTTAAGGGGGCGATTGCCCGTGCGTTGGAAGAAAAAGTATGGCCGTTACTGGCCGCGGGAATCATTCGGCCTGTGATTCATTCCACCTTTTCGCTGGATGATGCTTCCGATGCGCACCGGCTGATGGAACGTGGCGAACACCTTGGGAAAATAGTGCTTGAAACCTCCTTTTATCTTTAGAAATAAAAAGCTAAATTTGCGGCCGCAAACAGGGGTCACAAAAAAGACCCGGAAAGTTCATTTTAACGAAAAAATCGAAGAAACAATATGCCAAACGTTGGAAAAATCGTTCAGGTCATCGGCCCGGTAGTGGACGTAAGCTTCTCTGCGGAAAATGCTGAGCTTCCCAAAATCTATAATGCCATCACGGTTGCCAAACCAGACGGCGAAGTATTGGTACTGGAATGTCAGCAGCATCTCGGAGAAGATCGCGTACGGTCCATCGCGATGGATTCTACCGACGGCCTGGTTCGGGGCATGGAAGTGACCGATACAGGAGCGCCCATCAGAATGCCGGTAGGTGACGAGATCAAAGGACGGCTGTTCAACGTGGTAGGTTCGGCTATTGACGGAATTGATGCTATTTCAAGTAAAAAAGGATACCCTATTCACCGGCCTGCTCCTAAATTTGAGGAGCTTTCCACTGAATCGGAAGTGCTTTTCACGGGGATCAAGGTAATTGACCTTCTGGAACCGTATTCCAAGGGGGGAAAGATCGGACTTTTCGGCGGCGCCGGTGTGGGAAAGACGGTACTTATCCAGGAGTTGATCAACAATATTGCCAAGGGACACGGTGGATTGTCGGTATTTGCCGGCGTTGGAGAGCGTACCCGTGAAGGGAATGACCTTCTCCGCGAATTTATCGAATCCGGCGTTATCGATTACGGTACTGAATTCCGTAAATCTATGGAAGAAGGCGGCTGGGACCTGAGCAAGGTGGACAAGGAAAAGCTGCTTGAATCAAAGGCCACCCTGGTATTCGGACAGATGAACGAACCTCCGGGAGCACGTGCCCGTGTAGCCCTTTCCGGTCTGACGGTAGCGGAATATTTCCGTGACGGGGACGAAGAAAGCGGTGGACGTGACGTGCTGTTTTTCATTGATAATATTTTCCGCTTTACCCAGGCAGGTTCCGAAGTATCGGCCCTGTTGGGACGTATGCCTTCGGCGGTAGGTTACCAGCCTACCCTGGCCACTGAAATGGGTCAGATGCAGGAACGCATTACTTCCACCAAGCGTGGATCCATTACTTCGGTTCAGGCGGTATATGTACCTGCCGATGACCTTACTGACCCGGCGCCGGCAACAACTTTTGCTCACCTGGACGCTACCACGGTATTGAACCGTAAGATCTCCGAGCTGGGTATTTACCCTGCTGTTGACCCGCTTGACTCTACTTCCCGTATTTTGACACGGGATGTAGTTGGCGATGAGCATTACGATTGTGCACAGCGGGTGAAAGAGATTCTGCAGCGTTATAAGGAACTTCAGGATATTATTGCCATTCTTGGGATGGACGAACTTTCTGAAGAAGACAAACTTACCGTGCAGCGCGCCCGTCGCGTACAGCGTTTCCTGTCACAGCCTTTCCACGTGGCCGAGCAGTTTACCGGTATTCCCGGGGTGATGGTTGATATCAAGGATACCATTCGCGGGTTCAATATGATCATGGACGGCGAAGTAGATGAATATCCGGAAGCGGCCTTCAACCTGAAGGGAACCATCGAAGACGTGATCGAGGCCGGAAAGAAGATGCTGGCCGACGCTCAGTAATTAATTTTCTGAGCTTCAAACCCGATAAGCAATATGACGCTAGAAATTCTGACACCCGATAAAAAGGTCTTTTCCGGGGAAGCCTCACTGGTGACTGTTCCCGGCACCCAGGGCTCATTCACTGTGCTGAACAATCACGCACCCATTATTTCCACCCTGGAGGCAGGCGAAGTAAAAGTAAGAGGCGCACAGGGGATGGAAACCTACCAAATCAGCGGCGGGGTAATCGAGGTGCTCAAAAATAAAGTTGTCCTGCTGGCAGAAAGCATTTCCTGAGTATAATTACCGGATCATTTGCTGAAATTAAAGGTAAATACGGATATTTACTACCGTAACTTAACTTTAATGCAAACGATATGGGGTTTCTGGGAATAATTGACTGGTTGGTCATTGGCCTGTATTTTTTGGTGATCGCAGGCATCGCGGTCTGGTCCATGCGAAACAAAAAGGATTCCGCTCAGGAATATTTTCTGGCTGGCCGCAATATCGGATGGTTCGTGGTGGGAACTTCGATCCTTTCTTCCAACATCGGATCGGAACATGTGGTTGGCCTATCGGGAACAGCCGTGCAGTCGGGGGTGATCATGGGTCATTATGAGCTGCATTCCTGGATCGTTCTACTGCTGGGTTGGGTTTTTGTGCCTTTTTACATGCGTGCCAAGGTGTTTACCATGCCTGAGTTCCTGGAGAAACGCTACGACTCCCGGGCGCGTTGGATTCTTTCGATAGTTTCCCTGTTAAGTTATGTGCTGACCAAGGTATCGGTGACCGTTTATGCGGGTGCACTGGTGATTTCAACCTTTATTGGAATTGACTTCTGGACCAGCGCCATTGTACTGGTCTTGTTGACCGGGATCTATACTGTTCTGGGTGGAATGCGGGCGGTGGCCTATACCGAGGCTATGCAGGCGATCGTGCTGCTGCTTGGATCCATTGTTTTGACCATTCTTGGTTTGGGCGAACTGGGGGGCTGGGATGCGCTGATCCGGTCCACGCCGGCTGAAAAGCTGAATTTATTCCCTCCGCTGAGCGATCCCGATTTTCCCTGGGCAGGTATCTTGTTTGCCTCGCCCATTGTGGGCCTTTGGTACTGGTGCACCGATCAATATATTGTGCAGCGGTGCCTGGCTGCACGCAACGAACAACAGGCCAGGAGAGGTGCCATTTTTGCGGCCTATCTTAAATTGTTTCCATTCTTTATCTTCATGATCCCCGGACTCATTGCTGCCAGCCTGGCGGCATCCGGGAAAATGGAACTGTCAGATGCCGATCAGGCGTTTCCGGCCTTGGTGCAACATTTGCTTCCTGTAGGTTTGCGCGGACTGGTAGCCGGAGGATTGCTGGCGGCGCTAATGAGTTCACTGGCTGCTATTTTCAATTCTTGCTCCACCCTGTTCACCATGGATATCTACCAGAAAATAAGGCCGGAAGCCAGTCAGCGTCAATTGGTATCGGTGGGGCGGATGGCTACGGCAATCGTGGTTTTGCTGGGAATTCTTTGGATCCCCGTGATGGAAGGGATATCGGGCGTACTCTACCAGTATCTGCAAAGTGTGCAATCGTATCTTGCTCCGCCGATTGCCGCGGTATTCCTGCTGGGACTCTTCTCCAAACGGATTAATTCCAAAGGTGCCCTGGCTGCGATGGCAGGTGGATTTGTCATGGGGATTCTCCGGATCTTTCTGGAACTAAACCGGTATTCTTTAAGCGGGTTTCTTTACGATTTTGCGACAATCAATTTCCTGTATTTCTGCATACTTCTTTTCATATTCTGTATTTTGTTACTGATTGGTGTGAGCCTGGCTACCGAAAAACCGTCCGAAGAGAAACTCCGGGGACTAACCTATGCCACCACCGTAGCTGCCGACAGGGCTGCTTCCCGGGCCAGCTGGAGCAAGTTCGACATGGCTGCGTCACTGGTCTTGTTCCTGTTCATCATTGCCATATTCATTTATTTCTCCCCACTTGGAGTAGGGGGGGGAATGTGAGTTTTCCCTCTATGAGCCCGCAGAGATAACAAACTGGTCTTCAGGTGGAAAGTGCAGGTCGCTTGTCCAGTCAATGGCGAATATTTTTCTCAGATTACCGGTAAGCTCCCGGATACTATCAGGTTTTTGCATATAAAAATTGGCGCCCTCGCGAAAACAAGTTTCCATGATCTTTTTGGATTGATGCGAAGTGTACATGATGACCGGTAACCTGTCATACTCACGATGTTTGCGGATTTCAATGATACAGGCAATCCCATCCCTGCATGGCATCCGGATGTCCAGAAACAGGATATAAGGAACCCGTTCCCTCAGGAGTTCAAGAAGCTGATCCCCGTTCTTCGCATGTCTTATTTCATAAGAAAGCGCCAGGTCATTTAAGGCCATCTCGAAAATCTCCACGTCATCCAGGTCATCCTCGGCAAGAAGTATATCTCTTCTATTGTCAGGTTTTCCCATATCAATTCAATTTCTGCATTAAATAAAGCAATTAGCCTACCAAAATTTTGATTTTCCGAAGTCGGTTTATAAATTAGGCGTCCTAAATCACCCCCCTTTGTACAGGTGCTGCCCCAAGCGCTAGTTTGCAGTACCCGGCTATGGAACAGATCCGTTCATTCTGTAAGTCATTTTTTTTAATAACTATATAGGAGGAATAATTAAATGTTGATCTGTACAAATAGGTACAAACTATTGTTTTTTGTCCTGCTTCTGGCAGGTACGATCTCAACCAGCGGCAGCGTATATGCGCAAAGCCTGGCACTTTACACACCGTACACGGATATATCAGTTCCCCCCGGGGAATCGATCAAGTATTCGGTACAAGTGATTAATAATAGTGGAAGTATTCGAAACGCCGCACTTTCCATGACAGGGTTGCCGGAGGGATGGGAATTCGATTTGAAATCAGGTGGATGGAGCCTGGAACAGATCGCTGTGCTTCCGGGGGAGAAACAAACCGTGGATCTGACAGTCGATGTGCCGTTGAAAGTTGATAAGGGCGAATATACATTCCGATTGTCTGCTGGCGGATATGACGTACTCCCGCTGACGGTGGAAGTATCGGAGCAGGGAACCTTTAAAACGGAATTCTCCACCGAACAACCGAATATGGAAGGTGCGGCAGACGCGACCTTTACCTTTAACACTGAACTCAGGAACCGGACAGCGGGAGAACAGCTTTACGCGTTGCGTTCAGGAGCGCCTCGTGGCTGGAGCGTGGTGTTTAAGCCGAATTATAAGCAGGCTACCTCGGTGAACATTGCCCCCAACAGCACATCCACCATCACGGTGGAAGTGGATCCGCCAGACCAGATTAAGGCAGGAACCTATAAAATTCCGGTGAAAGCAGTTACCAGTTCAACTTCAGCCGATCTGGCGCTTGAAGTGGTCATTACCGGATCTTATGATCTGCAGCTGACGACCCCAACCGGGTTGCTGAGCGCCGGGATAACCGCAGGTGATGATGAAAAGGTAGAACTTTCCGTTAAAAATACGGGTTCTTCGACCCTGAAAGGAGTGGAACTTACCGCCTCTATGCCTGTAAACTGGCAGGTTACCTTTGAGCCCAAAACCATTGACCAGCTGGAACCAGGCCAAACCGCTTCCGTGATGGCCACGATCGAAGCAGACAAAAACGCCATTGCCGGGGATTATGTAACCACCTTGCGTGCACGGGCACCTGAAGCAACGTCCGAGGCTTCATTTCGTGTGGCGGTTAAAACATCCATGCTTTGGGGATGGGTAGGCCTTTTGATCATTCTCATCGCACTTGGAAGCGTATATCGCTTGTTCCGCAAATACGGAAGGAGATAAACGTGGACGAACCAATTATTGAACTGAAAGAACTGACCAAAAAATATGGTTCGTTCACTGCCGTTGACCGGCTTGATCTTTCCGTTTCAAGAGGAGAGGTCTTTGGATTGTTGGGCCCGAATGGCGCTGGAAAATCGACATCCATTCTCATGATGACCGGACTGACAGAACCCACTTCCGGATCGGTACATGTTTGTGGAGTTAATTCCACCAGTAAACCCGTGGAAGTCAAAAGAAGAGTAGGCTACCTTCCGGAAGATGTTGGTTTTTATCCGGAATTCAGCGGACTGGAAAACCTGGTTTATACTGCCCGCCTGAATGGCATTCCCACCGGTCCGGCACGCAACAAGGCGAAAGAGATGCTGGACCGTGTAGGGCTAACAGACCAGGGAAAGAAACGAACAGGTACTTATTCCCGGGGAATGCGCCAACGCCTGGGGCTGGCAGATGTATTGATAAAAACGCCGCAAGTAATTATTCTGGATGAACCAACCCTGGGGTTGGATCCAGAAGGCGTCCGTGAATTGCTGGAACTGATTCGCCGGCTGAGCAAGGAAGAAGGCCTTACTGTGTTGTTGTCATCCCATCAACTGCATCAGGTGCAGCAGGTATGCGACCGGGTAGGTGTTTTTGTCGGAGGAAAACTGATCGCTCAGGGCGATATTCCCCAATTGTCGCGGGAATTGTTCGCAGGCGAAGCCTTCATCGTAGAAGCCAGGGTAGCCACCAGGACCTTTAAGAAGGTTAAGGAACACCTGGAACAATTGGACGGCGTTAATACGGTAACCCGGGAACAAGAACTTTTCCGCATCAGCTGTACCCGGGACATCACCGCCGAAATTTCAAAGGAAATTATTTCTGCAGGAGCCGGAATCACCTGGTTGAAACGCCAGGAATACGGATTAGACGATATCTATCACCGCTATTTTGAGGGAGGAACGGAAAATGTATAAAGTTTTAAAAAGGCAAGAGCTCCTGGAGAAGGGCCGGAAGGAATTAGAGGAACTGATCAAATCTGCCCGCCAATTGAAAATCCGCGAATTATTAAGCAGCAAAGGAGGCGCCGATCACCCGTTTTGGGTTATTGTCAGCAAGGAAATATCCGACCATGTCCGGAGCTGGCGGTTCATCATCCTGCTCGGCCTGATTGCCCTCACCTGTCTGGGTTCCCTTTATACTTCCCTGACCAGCATGGGAGAGGCAGTGGACGCAGATAGCGCTGAAGGGGCATTCTTTTTCCTGAAATTATTCACCATCACGGATGGAACACTGCCGTCTTACGTAGTATTCGTTGGCTTTCTGGGCCCTCTGCTAGGCATTGGCCTGGGTTTCGACGCAGTCAATTCCGAACAGAGCAGAGGCACCCTGAGCCGGGTCATGTCCCAGCCAATTCACCGGGATTATCTGATCAACGCCAAGTTTGTGGCTGCCCTGACAGTGATCAGTGTGCTTTTCTTTGCCCTCGCATTTATGGTCATGGGGCTTGGGATCCTGAGCATCGGAATACCACCCACCCTGGAAGAGTTCATGCGGATCCTTGCATTTATCCTGCTAAGCATCCTCTATGTAGCTTTCTGGCTGAATCTATCCATTCTTTTCTCTGTCCGGTTCAGGCAGGCCGCAACATCAGCCCTTTCAGCCATTGCAGCATGGGTGTTTTTCAGCGTATTCTACGGAATGATCGTGAATGTAATTGCCCGTGTAACGCAGCCAGGAGCCATGAGCGGCCCGGGGAAACAATTGGCACACCAGAAATTTACCATGATCCTGCAGGATTTATCGCCCAGCCAACTTTTCAGCGACGCCACACTCACCCTGCTGATGCCCTCTGTGCGAAGCCTTGGCCCGCTAACCCGGGCCCAGGTAGTAGGAGCCATCCCCAGTCCATTGCCTTTCGGCCAAAGCCTGCTTTTGGTATGGCCCCAACTAACCGGCCTCGTAGCCGTAACGGTAATCTGTTTCGCCCTTTCCTACGTTTATTTCATGCGAAAAGAAATCCGTTCCAGGTAATATTTAGTTGCTTCGCAACAGCAATGAAACCAGAAACTAGAAACGGTAGGCAACGCTTACCCTGAAATTTCGGGGAGCTTCGGTTTGCCAGTTGAACGCATTTAACCAGAGATAGTAAGAGCCGCTATAGAGGTATTCATCCAAGATGTTAAATATGTTTGCTGTGACCCGAAGGTGCTCACCTTGCCAGAATACTCCGCCGTCAAGACGGAAATAATCAGGAAGTCGCACATCACTATCGTTCCAGCTGTCGGTGGCCCTGTCCAGCAGGTTGGTGAAACCGGCTGAAATTCCTGCGCCTCGAAGCGGACCGTGTTGCAGTTTATAGCTTAACCAGGTATTGAGGGTGTGTTTTGCAAAGCCGGGAATGACGTCGCCTTCGGCAATTTCAGTCACTCCTTCGGCTACTTCGGTTACTTTTGAATCGGTATAGGCATAATTGGCGACAAGGCTCAGGCCACTGATGATTTCTCCGCGCAGGTCAAATTCTACACCTTCTGCGGTCTTTTCGCCCAGCACAATGCTGAGGCCTGAGTTGGGCGCGCTGTTGGGGTCGCCGGTAAGTTCATTCTGCTTCACGATCCGGTAAACAGCAAGGGTTGTGTTCCAGCGATCAAACCAGGTTTTTTTGATCCCCGCTTCCATATTATTGCCTGTGACCGGCTTTACATCCCCGCCGCCTGCAAGAATGCCGCTTTGTGGAATGAAGGCTTGATCATACAAGGCGTAAAATGAAGCGGACTTGTCAATGGAAACGCTCAATCCGATACGTGGTGTAAAATGTTTGGCTGATTCGGAGGCCTCTCCCCAGGCGGACTGGGAAACAAAAGTATAACGACCGGCCAGGGTCAGACGGATCCGGTTTTCCAGAAAACCCAGTTCATCCTGGAGATAAATACCCGTGTAACGTTGAGTGATTGTCCCTCCGGCAGCCACAGCTCGTGCTTCCAGCCCCGTTTCCCGGTCGAATTGCGGGTAACCATTGGTTGGGACTCCATAATTGGGGTTATGCACATCAAATTCACCACCGCCGGCTGTATCCAGAGGGTGGCTTTGTCCCCAGTCAGCCTGGTAATCTTTGTTTCCCATGTCAAGACCTGCCAGGATGCGATGTTTTACCGCACCTGTAGTAATTTTCCCGTTCAAAAATGCCTGGGCCAGGGTCATGGAGCTTTGGGCGTCCCATATTCCGGCAGACCTGATCATGGTGCCATCGGGATTGACTGCCGCCGGCCATAGGGAGGTGCCCTGGTGTGTATAGTTGAAGTACCCGGCTTGTACCGTTAGTTTCCAATCCGGGTCGAGCTGATGTTGCAAATTCAGGAACAAGCTGTGATCGTTGATCCGGGTGGGTTCCAACCCTGGCGCCATTTGGGTGAAATCAACCGGGAGCGTCGCATACCCATCGGTAGCAAAGACATAGTAAGAACCTACGTCACTCATTTTTGCATGCTGCAAGGTGTATTCTGCCGTCAGTTTTGTACGCTTGTCCAGCTGCCAGGAGATGACCGGTGCAAAACTATATCGATTGTTGTATTCAAAATCACGATGTGAACCTTTGTTCTGACCGGCCAGGTTCAGGCGATAGAGAAAACGGCCGTCGTCGCTCAGTTTTCCATCCAGGTCCACCGTTGCCCTGTACAAGTCATAGCTTCCCATGGTAAAGCTAACCTCGCCCTGTTGCCGGCCGGTTGGCTTTTTGGTAACCACATTGTAAAGCCCGCTTGGATCGCCATTAGACAGCATAAAACCTGCCGGCCCTTTTACAAATTCAATATGATCCACAAAACTCATGTCCTCGGTGAGCGGTCCCCAGTACGAGTTGACTACGTTGAAACCGTTCCGGAAAGCCTGAATCTGGCTGCCGCGCATGGTGATGTTCGTATAGAGGTCACCCCAATGTTCCAGGCGGGTTGCCCCGCTTACATTTCGGATTAACTGGTCACTCATGCTAATGACTTGCTGGTCAGCAAGCACATCTGCAGTAATCACCTGAATGTTTTGGGGGATCTCAATCAACGGTTGGTCCAGGCGCAGTGAGGCAGAAGGAAGTTCTTCCCGGTACTTTCTGGCATCAGCTGTTACGGTGACTTCCGCCAGTTCCAGAGCGCCATCTTCCAGCGTGAAGTTAAACGTTTGATGTTGTCCCGCTTCCAGAATAATTACCTTTTTATTGGGGGGTACTCCCAGTGCAGTTACCTTTAGTGTATAAGTACCTGGAGTTACTTCGTCGAACCAATACCTTCCCCGCTCATCCGTTGAGGTACCTCGCCCCGTGCCTTCCAGCAGCACGTGGGCCCCGGAAATTGGTTTATTATTGGCATCAGTAACATGTCCGCTCAGCCGGGCGGTTTCCTGAGAAATATGCTGGGTACCATTGTCTGGAGCCTGCGAAGGAATATGTTCAAGGTCAGCAGCGGTAGATACCTGCCCAAAGGTAAACGCAGGAAGGCTCATCATCAAAAAGCAATGGAGTATAAAACATTTCATTTTAATTAGATTAATTTAAAATAGTGGGACAAAGTAAGTGCACAGAAAGCGGAAATCCAACAATTTGATGAAATTGTCGGATTTGGCCCCGGGCGGGGTGATGCCGTACTTGTTCCAGGCAACAGTACAGCCAATTAATGGCATTTGCAGGAAGGCACCTTAATGATTATACTTGAATATGCTGAATAATAGAATGAAAACAAATAGATTGAAAATGGCTGGTAAGGCCGCCGGGTTACTGTCGCTGTTTGCTGTGGTCCTGGTAATGAACGCCTGTAACAGAGGAAGCAATGAATCCGCAAGGGACCCCTGGGAGGGGGCGGACAGTATTATGGCGCTGATTGAAGCTCCTGTGTTTCCGGACCGGGACTTTATGATCACTGATTATGGGGCCCGCAAGGGCATTGATTTTGATTGTTCGGAAGCTTTTGCTGCCGCCATAAATGCCTGCAATGAGGCCGGGGGCGGGCGGGTGGTGGTGCCTGGCGGCAAGTTCCGGACCGGGCCGATTCACCTGAAGAGCAATGTGAACCTTCATTTGGCTGATAGCGCCGAAGTGCTTTTCAGCACTGATCCGGATGATTACCTGCCGGTGGTTTATACCCGCTTTGAAGGGGTGGAGATTATGAATTATTCCCCTCTGATCTATGCTTACGATCAGGAAAATATAGCCATTACCGGGAAAGGAATCCTAAACGGTCAGGCTGACAGGTCGCATTGGTGGCCCTGGAAGGGGCCGAGAGGTGTAATGGAGGGGACCCAGCGGCCGGCGGTGGATCGTATGAGGATGTTGGCAAAGAATGGGATTCCTGTTGAGGAACGCATATTTGGGAAGGGGAGTTACCTGCGGCCTAATTTTATTCAACCATATGCTTGCCGGAATGTACTGATTCAGGATGTGACCATCCGGAATTCTCCCATGTGGGTCATGAATCCGGTGCTTTGTGAGAATGTGACTATCCGTGGGGTGAAGGTGATCAGTCACGGGCCAAACAGCGATGGTTGCGATCCGGAATCATCACGAAATGTTTTGATTGAAGACTGTTATTTCGATACAGGAGATGATTGCATTGCCATTAAATCGGGCAGGGATCATGATGGCAGAAGGATTAACAGACCCAGTGAAAATATTCTTATCCGCAATTGTGTGATGAAAGACGGCCACGGCGGCGTGGTGATTGGCAGTGAAATATCGGGAAGCGTCCGGAACGTATTCGCTGAGAATTGCCGGATGAACAGCCCCAATCTGGACCGGGCGCTTCGCATCAAGTCCAATTCATACCGGGGTGGCATGGTGGAAAATGTATTCCTGCGAAATATTGAAGTGGGGGAGGTGTCCGGCGCTGCTATTCGCATCAATATGTTTTACGCCAGTCAACGGGGCAAACATTTTTCGACCGTCCGGAATGTATTGGTGCAGAATATGGTTTGTAAGAAAGCCGGATATGCCATCCGCATCCAGGGGGAACCGGAGCACCCCGTTCAGCAAATCAAGATTGAAAATTCCAGTTTTGAGAAGGTAGAAAATAAGAACGTTCTAGAGGGTGTGGAAGAGATCTCCCTGATAGATGTAAGCATTAATGGAGAAGGTTCAAGCCTCTGAATAAAAGTGCGAATTCGTAGTAATTATTTATATTAATCTGTTTATCAGATATATAATGTGTTTATATATATGTATAGTTTAATATGTATGGATTCGTATCCGGAGTTGTGATCCCGATGGAGGGGAGTTGTTTTTTACTTCAAAAACCGAAATATTTCATAGCTTTGGCAGCTTATGCTTAATATAGTTTTATTTGGCCCACCGGGCGCCGGCAAAGGAACGCAATCAAAAAAGATCATTGAAAAGTATCAGTTGGTGCATCTTTCAACCGGCGATATTCTCCGCGGAGAAATTACGGCCGGGACCAGCCTGGGGCTGGAAGCCAAAAAACTGATGGACCAGGGCATGCTGGTACCCGATGAAGTGGTAATTGGAATGATCAACAATAAGCTGGACGCCAATCAGGACGCCCGGGGATTTATTTTTGACGGCTTCCCCAGAACGGTGGCACAGGCAGTGGCGCTGGACAGTTTGCTGGAATCACATGATGCTGCCATTTCCGGCATGATCGCGCTTGAAGTGGGTGAAGATGAGCTTCGGCTTCGCCTGGCCAAACGGGCGCTGGAACAGGATCGGCCGGATGACGCCAAACCTGAAGTAATTACCAAACGCATCGAAGAGTACCGGAATAAGACGGCGCCCGTAGCTGACCATTATCACAAGCAGGAGAAATATTCCTTTGTGAACGGAGTTGGCAGCGTGGAGGAGATCTTTCAAAAAATCTGTTCGGTCATAGACCGCTGGTAGAATGCCCGCTTCAAATTTCGTCGATTATGTAAAGATCTGCTGCCGTTCCGGCGCGGGCGGCGCCGGCTCTGCCCATTTTCACCGTGACAGGTTTACCTCCATGGGAGGACCGGATGGGGGTGACGGCGGGCGGGGCGGCCATATTTTCCTTCGGGGGAACAGGCAGCTCTGGACCTTGCTTCATCTCAAATACCGAAAACACGTAATTGCCGGGAACGGTCAACCCGGTTCCTTTCAACAGAAGAAAGGAGCGGATGGCGAAGATATCATTCTGGAAGTTCCGCTCGGAACGATCGCCACAGATACCGAAACAGGTAAAACGCTGGTTGAAATTACGGAGGACGGACAAACTGAGGTGCTGACTTCCGGCGGCAGGGGCGGACTTGGAAACTGGCATTTCAAATCTTCCGTGAACCAATCACCCCGATATGCGCAGCCCGGAGAGCCGGGACAGGAAGTCTGGAATATCCTGGAGTTGAAGATACTGGCTGATGTGGGGTTGGTGGGCTTCCCGAACGCGGGAAAATCTACATTGCTTTCGGTAGTGTCTGCGGCCAAACCGGCAATTGCTGATTATCCGTTTACCACGATGGTTCCCAATCTGGGCGTGGTTTCCTACCGGGACAGTCGTTCATTCGTTATGGCGGATATTCCGGGGATTATTGAAGGCGCCGCTGAAGGACGGGGGCTGGGTATTCGGTTTCTTCGGCATATAGAGCGGAACGCAGTGTTGCTGTTCATGGTCCCTGCTGATAGCAGAGACATCCGGGACGAATACGCGATACTAACAGGAGAGCTCGAAAAATTCAATCCCGAACTACTTTTCAAGCCGCGTATCCTTGCCGTTACCAAGGCTGACATGTTGGATGAAGAGTTGCGCGCCGGGCTGGAGAAGGAATTGCCTGAAGGATTGCCGGCGATCTTTATATCATCGGTCACCGGTCAGGGCATTCAGGAATTAAAAGATCTGATCTGGCGGGAGATACACGAAAATGATCCGGCATCTTAAGCTATGGCTAAAATCAGAACCACTTCGGGAAAATTCAATGAAACCCTCTTATTGCTGATCCTTTCAGCCATCAATTTCGCCTATATTCTGGATTTTGTTATTGTGATGCCACTGGGACCGCAGCTTATGCGGATCTTTGATATTGATGCCACGCAATTTGCTTTGGTCGTTTCCTCCTACACCATCAGCGCTGGTATTTGTGGTTTTATCGGCATATTCTTTATTGATCGCTTTGACCGGAAGAAAGCGCTGCTGACCTCTTTTGGCGGCTTCACGGTAGGTACTCTGCTTTGTGCCCTGGCTCCTGATTATACGTTCCTGCTGATGGCCAGGGTCTTTACCGGCCTGTTTGGCGGGGTGATCAGCGCCTTGATCTATTCGATCGTCGGAGATTACATTCCCTACGAACGCCGGGGCCGGGCAATGGGGAAAGTGATGGCAGCGTTTGCAGTCGCATCGGTGATGGGGGTACCCATTGGGATCTGGCTGGCAGCCGAGTTTAGCTGGCACATGCCATTCCTTGCCCTTGGATTATTTTCGGCTGTAGTGTTCGGGGTGGCCCTGATGGTATTGCCTCCTATGAAAACACATCTTCGTGAAGGAGAATCAGCTTCTAATCCAATGGTTGGATTGAAACTGATCCTGGGTGATGCCAATCAACTTCGGGCGCTGGTGCTGATGATGTTGATGATGGTAGCCGGTTTTACCGTGATTCCGTTCATAAGCCCTTATTTCGTGCAGAATGTGGGAATGACTGAGATGGAACTGGTTTACAATTACCTGGTCGGCGGCGCATGTACATTTGTGTCTTCCCAATACATCGGAAAACTGGCAGATAAATATGGTAAAAGGCAGCTGTTAGTGGTTCTTTGCGTGCTTTCCATTATACCCATTCTATTGGTCACTCATCTGGGGGGAAACGTCACTTCCATTGGCAGTGGCGGCAAGCACCCTGTTCTTTATTCTGGTTTCCGGAAGAAGTGTACCCGGTCTGGCTTTGATCACTTCCACGGTTCATCCTGCGCACCGGGGTAGTTTTATGAGCTTCAATTCGTCCATACAGCAACTTTCTGCCGGTCTGGCCACGATGGTGGCCGGAATGATTGTCGTTTCCGAAGCCGATGGCAAAATGTATCATTTCGGGTGGGTGGGCATCCTGGCGACAATCGTAACACTGCTGACCATTCCCCTGGTCAGAAGGATCCGGCCCCTGGAAAAGGATCCTTCATCCCGATGACGGGTGTTGAAATAAGATTGCCTCTCCGTTTTGGGAATGTTATTTTTTTTCACGAAGTTTAACCTTTGCGGGAAAGTCACAATTTTGTGACTCCTCTTTCGTGAATCTGAACCGGCAGGATGCGAAATTATGAGAAGCTTTCTGATCATGACCTGGCAGGCTTACTGAAAAAAGGAAATATCGCTGCCTTTGAAGCGATTTACAACCGATATTGGTCCCGGCTTTACAGTGCAGCCTACAAACGGGTGCGATCCAGGGAGGCCTGTCAGGAGATCATACAGGATCTTTTCACCAGCTTCTGGCTTGGAAGAAAGGAGCTCACTCTCCGGACCTCTCTGGAGAGCTATCTTTATGCAGCCACACGCTATAAGGTATTCAATCATATCGAAAAGGAACTGGTGCGACGCAATTACCGGAATGGTCTGCCCGCATCGGACCTGCTGACCAATAATTCTACCGAAGAAATGGTTCTGCTAAATGACCTTCACCACCAACTGGAGGAAGAGCTTGTGCATTTACCCCATAAATGCCGCCAGGTCTTCAGGCTCAGCCGCTTGGAACAGAAAAGCAACCGCGAAATTGCCCGGGAGCTGAATATTTCGGAAAAAACGGTTGAAAATCATATTACCAAAGCCCTCCGGATCCTTCGGTCCAGCCTTCGTGACAGCATCGTCACCCTTTTCCTGTAAATTTTTATTACATCAGGTAGGGGATAAGCCCGGGTTACCTGACTTTACTATTGTTGGGCGAACATTTCCCTTGAACCAATGTAATGAAAAGAGAACTAACACCGGAGCTGATTCGCAGATACCTCAACGGAGATTGCACCCCCGCCGAGGCGACGGAAGTGCGGGAATGGTACGATTCGTTTGAGAATCACACAGACCCACTGGCTTTTTTATCCCCGCGGGAACGGGAAACCCTGAAGAGGAGAATGTATGATGAGATCATGCTATGCCTTCAAACCAAGGGTGCGCTTTCTGATGAGGAAAGTTCCGTACATGCCGGGGATGACCGGCTTCCCTGGGGAGGGGCATCACCCCGCACCGGAAACAGTCCGCTCCGGCCGGTGTTCAGCCGTCGCCACTTGCTTCGTTTTATCGGTGGGGCGGCAGCTGTGGTGCTGGTGTTGTTAGGGGTCAGGGCAATGTTTGAAACCCCTGTAACTTCAGAAACAGCGGAGAATTGCCTGCCTGCCCCGGTTTCGTCTGCTCAAACAGCCGACACGCCTGATCCGGCGCCGGAAGCAGGAATGACCCTTGTGGAGAATAAGATGAAATCCATCCGTCGGGAAATCCTTCCTGATGGCAGCATTGTATGGCTGAAACCCAATACCTGGATTTCTTTTCCGCCCACCTTTGCTTCGTCCAAACGAGAAGTAAAAATGGAAGGAGAAGCCTTTTTCGAAGTGACCCCTGATGCCAGCAGCCCTTTTGTTGTCTATAGCGGCGATTTGGTGACTCGTGTGGTAGGGACCAGTTTTAACATTAAAGCCTACCGGGACGGAACGACGGACGAAGTATCGGTATTTACGGGGAAGGTATCAGTAAGTCTGCCCAACCGGGCCGCCGGATCGGAAACGGGTGAACTCTACCTGGTCAAAGACGAAAAGGCAGTTTTTGTGGAGGGAAAAAATCAACTGAGAAAACAAACCTACAGTCCTGAAATTCAACCGGAGCTGAATATATGGAGAAAGAATACCGTCTCTTTCAACAATGCCCCTGTGAAGGAAGTGGTCAAGGTGTTGAATGAGGAATTCAACATTGAGCTGAAGGTTGCCGAAACCGATCTGGAATTAAATAATTACATCCTGAAGGCTGATTTTACCAATCAAAATCTGCCCGATATCCTGCAGATGCTGGAACGGTCACTCAGTTTAACCTATGAAATTGAAGGCAAGGAAATAACCCTGAAACTGGATAAATAGTATTGAGATAACCAAAACCAAAGATCATGAAGAAGAAACCCCCAGGTTAGCCGAAAAAAAAACCGGGAGTGTTGCCTCCACCCCCGGTAAAATCATTATCCCCCTATTATCATCTAACACTTAATTCAAGTGAAGGGGGACAATTTGTCTCATTTTTCTAAAACGAAACTCTCAAATTTATGAATTTTATTGTACAAATCGATTGGCGTAAGATCATGAGAATTACGTTCAGCCAATTAGTCCTGGCCATTACATTCACCTGTATTTCCTATGCGAACGATGGCCTGGCGCAACACGTACTAGACCGGGAAGTGGATCTGTCCGCCAGAAAAGTAAGCCTGACTGAAGTGTTGTCCCAATTAGAAGCAAAAACCAGGGTCAAGTTTGTTTACAGCGAAAACGTTGTGAGTACCGAAGGCCTGGTCAGTATCCGGGCACGTGACGCCCGGCTTGAGATCATTCTGGATGAATTGCTACACTCGAAGGGTATCGCCTACGAAGTGATCAACGACCGGATTGTCCTGGGAAAGATGAAAGACCGGGAAGATGCTGAAGTAACAAAAAGTGAACTGGTCATTGATCTGCGAAAACCTCTTCAGAATACCATAAAGGGTAAAGTGACCGATGCGGCAACCGGCGCTCCCATTCCCGGAGCATCTGTGGTCATTAAGGGCACCACGCGTGGAACCTCCACGGACCTGGATGGAAATTACTCGCTGGCTGCTTCTCCCGAAGAAGTGCTGGTGTTTTCCTTCCTGGGATATAAGAATACAGAACGAAGTCCCGGTTCTCAAACAGTGGTCAATGTGGAGCTGGAAGCTGATGTGGCAGGTCTGGAACAGGTGGTGGTAGTGGGTTATGGTTCCCAGCAGAAAAAGGATCTTACCGGGGCCGTATCAGTGGTGAACGTGCAGGACCTGGTACAACAACCGACTG